>CAXTAX010000001.1:0-15903 GCA_964241995.1 uncultured bacterium
GGGGGGGGAAGGCAGGTTTATTCAAATAGTAAACGGGGCGAAACCTTTTTTTGCCCCCAAATTCGACGATTTGACGGGGGCGAGGTCGATTCCAAAGCTCTTTGAGCACCAGATGCGTCAAAGCGCCAGTGCCGAGGGTAAAGACGCCTACAAAGAGCAGCGCCCCTTTGCGCGCAGCGCGCAAAGGGGGCCAGTAGATTCCTCCGAGTAGGGCGATCAGCGCCAAGGCGCTAAAAATAAACGCTGGCAAAGCGCCAAAGTCGTAAAGGATTTTGGCCCAAGTAGATTGGCCCCATTCGGGATGGGCATCATGAAGTGAGCGCGAAAGCGCGAGATCCCATCGGCTGCTGAGGGGCAGGTAGAGGAGGACAAGAGCAGTGGGAATCCAAAAACGGGGGGACACGAGATGAGGTACTCCTCAGAAAACCAGGTAACTACCACAATCGCCGAAATGCCCATCGCCTGCAACTCCCGATAGGGCCAGCGCTCGATCAGGCGTAATGGGTGTTTCTGAGTGCACTTCTACTCGCAGAAACAATGTAGTATAAAAAGTAATGAGCGTTTAAGTATTCAATTGGTTGAGGATTAAATGGGTAGTTATATAAAAGGAAGTTACACCGTGACTCGGTAAAATGACCAATGTAAGGGGTCCACTATGAGCGCAACTGCATCCACACAACTCGAGCCGACGGGTGCCGAAAAGCGCTACCGCAGCTTTCTCGGCGGCGAGGGATTTTCCGCTAGCGACCTAGAGCGACTCATTCAGAGATATCGCGAAAATCAAGCGAGCGAGTTGCCCGAGAAGGGGGAGTGGGAAAAGCCGGGGCCTGGAATCACTCTCGAGCAAATTTTGGATGCTCTGCGCCAAATGCCGTCTATCCATGAATCGATCAATATCCCCAAATCGCAAGTCGAGGGAATTTACAACCTCGGCTATCAAAATTACAATCAGGGCCAATACGATAAGGCCACGCAGTATTTTCGACTGGGATACATCCTCGATCCTCTCAACGAAAAGTATCTCTTTTCCCTGGGTTTGTCCCTGGAAAAAGAGCGCCAATTTTTTGAGGCCGCTTCTGCGTATTTGCTTTGGTCGCAGATGCAGGTGCACAGTCCGCTCGGCGATTTTCGCGCCGCGGTTTGCTTTATGGAACTGGGCGACAAGCGCGCCGCGCAAAGCATTTTGCGCGCCGCAGTGGAAAAGTGCGGCACTGAAGCGCGCTTCGAACCCGTTTTGCAGCGCGCAATGCTTTATTTAGAGGGATTGTCCGCTTCGGAACAGATGCCAACCCCTCAACTTGGAGCGTAGGTCTTCACAAGTTGATTGAGCTCATCCACTAGCTGCTGCAGAAGTTGGTCGACAAGGCGCAAAGAGCGGTCGACATCACCTACTTGCACCGCGGGCATTTGGGCGAAAAGATAGAATTTGACCTTCGGCTCGGTACCCGATGGGCGCGCGATGAGCTTCCCCGAGTCCCCCAACTTCCAAATGATCATCGAATCTGTCTCTGCATGGTCTTCGCTTGCAAGGGGTTTTTCCACCTGGGCAATGCTCAGGCCAGCGAGTTCTTTGGGGGGACGCAACTTCAGTCCATCCATTAGCGCTCGAATCTGCGCAAATCCCGCTGAGCCGGGAGCTACATTGATGTTCAAATGCCTTTCGCGATAGACCCCGAACTGGGTGTAAAGGGCATTTAGCAAATCGACAAGTGATTTGCCCTGGGACTTTGCGCGCAGCGCGCATTGAGCGATGAGACAAGCTGCCTGCACCCCATCCTTATCGCGCGCATAATCGCCCGTCAGATACCCCAAAGACTCCTCGGCGCCAAAGAGAAATTGCCACGGCGCGTCTTTCTGGCGCCACTGGCGAATCAACGCGGCGATATATTTAAACCCCGGCAAGACATCGAACGAGTGCACTTCAAAATGCTCGGCGATCGCTTTGAGAAAATCGCTTGTGACCAGCGATTTGATGAGCGCTCCCGATTTGGGTAATCGCCCCTGCTCTTTCAGCGTCGTGCACAGGTGGTACAAAATGAGCGCGCCCGTTTCATTTCCGGAGAGGTTGCGGTGCTGGTCTCCCACCCTTGCTACCGCTGCCATGCGGTCGCTATCGGGATCGTTGGCGATGAGAAGATCCCCGCGCACAGCTAAGAGTTTTTGCACTCCCATTTGCAGCGCGTCATCCTCTTCGGGATTTGGGACTTTGACCGTGGGAAAATGCCCATCTGGCGTCATTTGCTCCTCGACGAGGTGCAACTGCCGCACTCCCCAACGAGTGAGTGCCTCAGGCGTGCAGCGGCTGCCCGCGCCATGTAGGGGGGTGTACACCACGTGCACCTCGACTCCCTCGCGCTTTGCACGATCGATTAAAGTGGGATCGGGATTGGTCGCATCGATGGCGACGAAGTAGGCGGCAATTGTCTCGGCGTCCACAGGGTGAATGCGCTCATCATCTGGTGCAGCCATGCGAATTTCTTGCGGATGCTCGAGCTTGCTGACCAAATCGATAATTTGCTCATCATCGGGAAAGACCACTTGTGATCCATCCTCGCCGTAGACCTTGTACCCGTTGTAGTTTGCGGGATTGTGGGAAGCGGTGATCATGACGCCCGCTTGGCACTTTAAGTGCCGGCAGGTGAATGAAAGTTGAGGCGTCGGGCAAAACTCCTCGAAGAGAAAAACGCGCATGCCATTTCCCGCAAAGATGCGCGCGCAGCTTGTGGCAAACTCCCTAGAGAATAGGCGGGTATCGCAAGCAATTGCGATCGATGGAGTTTGCCCTGGGTATTTATCTTTTAGAAAGTTCGCGATGCCTTGAGTGGCCCACCCTACGGTGTAGCGATTCATTCGATTGGTCCCAACGCCCACGATGCCGCGCATGCCCCCAGTCCCAAAGGCTAATCTCCCATCGAACACCTCGCGAAGCTCTTGGGGATTTGTACGCAGAAGGGCTTCGACTTGCTCGCGCGTCTGTTCATCGAAATCATCTCCGAGCCACCGCTTGATAGAACTGCGAATGGGGGCGTCAAAATTTTCGAGTTGTTCCATAGGGTTCACGAATCAGTTACCTTGGTTAGGCAGTTTTTGAGGAGCTACTAGACGCAGAGCATGTTCATCAAGCGCGCGAGGTCAGGACCCGCGTGTGTGGGCATCACTTTGTAGAGCGCACTTTAGGAAAAAGCCCGTTTCCCCACAATGTGAGCCATGCCGAGGGGGGAAGATGCGCCCTATTCGCCAAAGCATCTGTAAACCCTTTAACAAACGGAAACTTGGTGCACCATCTCGATCAAATGCGCACTTGGCTCGCCCCGCATAGCCTAGAGCTTGCAGAGCAAGCGCCAACTCAAAGTGATATTGCAAGCGTTTGTGTAGATTCGCGTGCCGCTCAGCAAAATGCCCTCTTTTTCGCTTTGCAGGGAAGCGCGCCAGATCGCGATGGTCACCACTACTTAGCGGATGCCGTGCAGCGCGGCGCGCGCATTCTCTGCGTCGATCGCCATTTTAGAGGGAAGGTGCCAAAGGGCGTTGGGGTACTGCGCGTCGACGATACGCTGATCGCGCTGCAAGAAATGGCGCGAGGGTATCTCGCCCACGTCGGAGCTCGCGTCATCGCCATTTCGGGTTCCATCGGGAAGACGTCGACGACACAGCTTCTTGGCCAAATCGTGCGGCCCCATTTAAATGTGGCGCTCTCTCAGGGAAACCAAAATGGGCAAATCGGCCTGCCCTTGAGCATTCTCAATGTATTAAAAGCAGAAGATGCATGGATCATTCTCGAAATGGGCATCGATCGCCCTGGTCAATTGACGCGTCTCATCCAAATTGCCCCCCCAGAAATCGCCCTCCTCACAGCCTTGGAACCCGTGCACATGGACCATTTTGCCACGTTGCGCGATCTGGCCCGAGCAAAGGGAGAACTCTTCCTTTCGAAGCACACGAGGTTAGGTCTTTTGAATGGTCAAATGCGCTATTTAGAAGACTTTCGCGCACGGGGAAATTGCCGAAAAGTCGTATTTGGTGGCTCTAGGCGCACTGCTGCGCAGTTTCGAGGTGAGCTTTTTCAAGGAAAGTTCGCAATCACAGAAGGTCCAAAAAGGTGGTCGGCGCCCCTTTCGACCCATTTGGCACCCCATCAGCTCAGCTGTTTACTTGGGGCGATTAGCGCCGCCAGGCACATGCCCTTAACCCCTGAGCAAATCGCGCAAAGCTGTGCAACACTCTTTCTTCCCAAGGGGCGGTTTACCCATGTTCCTTGCCAGGGCATCACCCTCATTGACGACACCTATAATGCAAGTGCTGCATCCGTAATGGGAGCTTTACAATCCCTTCCGCATCCTAGAAAAGGGGGACGCCGTTTGGCGATCTTGGCCCAAATGGAAGAGCTTGGACCCTTTGCGGCAAGTGCGCACCGTCGCGTGAGCACTTGCGCGCAGCGTCATCTAGATGGCCTGATTTGCCTAGAGCCCATGCATATTGCCCTTTTTGATGCGTGGCGCGGGGCGAGTACCCCCATTTGGCGCGCGAGCAGTTTTTTTGACGTACTTGCGATTTTGAAGGACCAATTGCGCTCTGGCGATGTGCTCCTCCTCAAGGGTTCGCGCAAGTGGAAGTTGGAGGAGCTCGTTGCGCCCATCATGCAACTTACCGCGCTCTGGAGTTGACCGTTTTCAGTGTTTACTCATAAATTTTGCCCATTTGCCCTGTAGTGGCAAATAGTATTTTGCAGTGCTACTAAGGCAGCACTTCAAAGCTTTTTTCGTGGCAGATGGAAATTTTATCATGATGCTGGGCTAATCTATAAATGTGATTTTCTTTAAACCGTTCATGCCCACGGTCTGTCCCAAATATCATCCGCAAATATGCGAGTTTAGGAAAGCTCAATTGTTGAAATTTCGCAATGCATGTAGTGAAGTTGGTGCAAATCTCTCATTTTCATCGAGCAATGATCATGTAAATGCGCAAATTGGATACAAGTCTGCTGTATATGCCCAATCAATCTAAAGTCCACATGGCGCCCTATACCGTGACGTTTTATCGCGGGCCAAATGAGTCTAGCGAGACCTTCGCATTTGATACATTAGAAACCGCGGAAATCTATTATGCCCATGCGATGATCAGCACGCATCAGCTGGCCCATCGGGCGTTTGTCATTCTCAGCCAAGGACATATGATCTTGGGCAAACGGGTATTGAACCGCTGTTCCGATACACATAAAGAACAGAGCCGAGTAGGGGGCAAGCACCGCTTGTGCGCAGTGGGCACTTTTGCGCAAAAGCTTTTCTGCGCCAGGCCCTTTAAAACGCTACCGCCTCTTTGCCAACCGGTGCGTGTCTGCAACTCTCCCCAAAAACCTAAAGCTTTCGCAAAGTTCCAATGAACACAATCGCATATGTGGCTAAAGCGCGCGAAGGCTCGCAACTACAATATAATTGCAGAGTTTAGATTTGGGAAGTGGAGAGGTAACCGGGGTCATCACTCTGCACAATAGGGCTTTCGCAGCTTTTTTCGATGGGTGAATTTATCTTTGGCAAAGAGAGCTTCTGCGCCCTTAAAGCGGAGTCCGCCAACATAAGGAGAGATTGACAGTTGGCGTGGTACAGGTCGATTTTCTTTTCAAATCGGACTGTTTTCAGTTCCATCCAAGCGACGAGGAGGGAACTGACGGTCAGCGCCACAAACAGCGTGCGGCTGAGAGTTGGATGGTCTGTAAAAAACTCGGCTGGCGATCCGGGGTTCCCCTTTAGTTCCAAGGGGACGAAATGCACAGTCCAAGCAACTAAAGTTGCAGTCCAAAGCATGGTGACGGGACTGAGGTGAGGGGAATCCGCGCAAGGATCAATGAGTATTTTACCGAAGATGCGACGGCTATCAGAGCTCTTTGGCGGGGGTCTCACATGCCGAGAGTTGAGGCAGATTTTAAAGACGTCTAACTCAGTGCAGAGCTTTTGCACCCTCAGCCGCAATTTACTCAGTTCATGAAGATTCAGCTTTTCGAGTTCCCTTCGAAATGTAAGCAGAGCTCCCTCGCGCCAATATTGAATCAAGTTGTCGCACTGATGGCTAGCCACCTCGTAAGGCGTACGGGGAGTTTCAAGTGAGCGGTACCCAAAGTAGTTTTTCAATGAGTTCATTTTTTGCCTTATACTTTTAAAAATACTTTTCAATCTAAATTTTAGTAAGTTGTTCTTAATCCTGTCAAGTCATCCAAAGACGCCACTGGGACTTCGATCAAACAAATGGAAATACAGGGGGACTGAGCATTTCTTGTGCTTTTATGAAGACAACGCATGAAAAAGGGGGCCAGCCTGGGTGCTATAATGGAAACAACCTCTGCAAAGTCCGATTGATGGAGCCTTTAAAGCATGTCCCTATCAGCGCAAAACCGGTGCATTGCGCATAATGCGCCCAGGCGCACAAATTCTAGAGCTCAAAGCCTTAAAGATTTGCTACTCGGAGACATGGAGCAATGATCGAGACGTTGATGGGGACCACATCTGCCACTCAGCACCCCACTGCAATCGGAGTAATACTACAGCGTTGCGCTGTGGGCTTTTCCCTCTCCTTTGCCATAACCGCTCTTGTAGCCCGCATGTTGCTCGCCTTGGCGGGCAGTAGATGGCGGCGCGGCATGCGTCAAGAGCACTGTCCCAAAGAGATCGTCCAGCGACACGCAAAGAGGGGCGAGATTCCCGCGCTGGGGGGTATTGCGATGCTCATTGGACAGCTAGCGACTTTTGGGCTGCTGATGAATCGCGAGTGCCTCGCCGGCTGGATTCTCGCGGCGACGAGTCTATTGTTCGGAATTTTGGGCATTTGGGATGACGTGGCAAAACTGCGCAGTCCTCACCGCTCGGTGGGAAATTTCCGACGCGACCTTTCCGCGCGGTCCAAATTCCGCCTACAGGTCCTCTGCACCTCAGTGCTTCTTGTGCCCCTTTTGGCCTTTGGAGGTGCATCCCAGAGGCTTCTCAAAGCAGCAAAAACAGAAGTGGGAAGCAATAATTTTGACCCCGCGAAGCGGGCGTCAATTGAAGCGCCTGCCTCGATGCGGGCGCAATGCGCCGAGCTCACGCACTACTCAGGAGAAATTTTTGCGCCTTGGAAGCGGCTGCCCCTTGCGCGCTTTCAGGGGTGGTGGCGCTTGCCCCTTGCCGGATTTTTTATCTTTGTCGTCGTCGGATCGTCCAATGCGGTGAATTTGACCGATGGGCTCGATGGGCTCGCTGGAGGCTGCGGGGTGATTGCCAGTTTGACTTTGATGATCGGGGCGTTGAGTTGCGCCATGGCCCAAGGGGCGTCTTTAGAGCTAAACCGCCAAGTGCAGAGTGCGCAAATCTCGATCTATCTCGCGAGTATTGCCGGTGCAAGCGGGGGCTTTTTACTCCTCAATCTCCACCCCGCGCGGATCTTTATGGGAGATGGGGGGTCGCTCTCTTTAGGCGCGAGTCTTGGCATGGCGGCGCTTTTGCTGCGTTTAGAATGGTTGCTGGTCTTCGGGGCCGGAATCTTTGCGATTGAAACGCTTTCGGTCATTTTGCAGGTGATGAGCTTTCGCTTCCGCAATGGCAAGCGAGTGTTGTTGTGCTCGCCACTTCACCACCATTTCGAGTGTTTAGGTTGGGCAGAGACGCGTATCGCGCGGGCATTTTGGATCGCTGCAGGCCTCCTTGCTTCTGTGGGGCTCTTGCTTCTTTGGCACGCGCAAAGCTCGGTGATGTAAATGCATGTCAAAAGGAGAGTTCTCGTATTGGGACTCGGCGCGAGTGGGCGCAGTGCAGCCAACTTTTTGATGCGTCGAGGATGGGACATCGTGGGGGTCGATCGCAATGCGCATACTCTACGCGAACTAGCTCCCGCATTGCCCTGGTATGCTCTTGTCTCAGAAGAAGATGCCGCAGGGGCAACGGCGCACTTGAAGCCCTGCGCGCTCCTGGTGAGCTCTCCGGGAATTGATGGGGGCCACTTCCTGCACTTGAGGGCTGCGGAATGGGGGATTCCTCGCACAGGTGAATTGGAGCTAGGGGTTCAGGGCATTGTTGAGGAGGGAGGCGAGCATGCGATTGTGTGGATCACCGGCACCAATGGAAAAACCACAGTGGTGAGCTGGCTAGAGCACATCTTGCGCAGAAGTAGCCGCGATGTACTCGCAGCTGGAAATATTGGGGTGCCCCTTACAAGTTGCATTGAAAAAGCGCGTGAAAAAATCATCGTAGTGGAAATCAGTTCGTTTCAACTCGAGACGATGAGCCGCAATCTTTTTGATGGCGCCGCACTTCTCAACATTACACCCAACCATCTCGATCGCCACGCCACGTGGGAGGAGTATGTAGAGCTAAAGTGCAAGCTGCAAAGCTTGTTGAAGAATCCCACGCATCTGCTCATTTCTCAGACAGTAGAGGAGGGTTTCTCATCGCGCCTCACACGTCCCTTCCAGACCTTTGGCACTGGGCCAAGTGCTTCGGTCGAATTTTGCAAGGGATGGGTGCGCATAGACGCTCAGCGCGCAAACGTTTCCGAAATTGTAGGAAATCGATGGACTTTCGAAGCCGGCAATCTATGCGCGGCACTTGGACTCGCGGCAACTTTGGGGCTCACGATTCACGAAGCTTGTCGCGCAGCTGGGGGTTTTAAAAAGCCCAAACATCGCCTAGAATGGGTTCGCCAAGAACAAGGAGTAGACTACTACGATGACAGCAAAGCGACTAGTCCCGATGCAGTGATCCAAGCCGTCAATTTGCTTGGCGCGCCCATCCTATTGATCGCCGGGGGGGTGCACAAAGGGGCCAGCTATGAGCCGTGGATTGCGGCATTTGCCAAGCGCGTAAAGTGCATTTTGGCCATTGGTGAGGCAGCTGCATTGATCGAGCACGATGTCGGCTCCGCCATTGCGGTAACGCGATGTACGAACCTGCAGGATGCCGTTCGATCAGCTTGCGCCCTTGCTGTTTCTGGCGATAAAGTCGTGCTTTCACCAGGATGTAGTAGTTTTGACATGTTTGAAAATTATCAGCGGCGGGGGCAGGCGTTCATTGAAGCCCTCTCGCAGTTCACCACCCTGACAAAAAAGCGATGAATCGAAAAAACACCCTGATATTCGCCGTACTCGTTAACGCGGGCATTTTCCTGATCCTCTCCGTCGTCGCCAGTCGAAGGCATCAAGAGGGGCACCTACAGGCCCCAAGCGATCAAATTTTCCCTCTCACCGCTTTACAGGAAAAGGTTCCAGGGGAGGTGAGCGCTCTTCCGACGCGACAACCCGCTTCAGATCCTTTGAGTATTTTGCAAGAGGCGCGATCGCCTCAAGGCCCAGCAGATGCGCAGTATCTCGAAATCACAGCGCGCCGAGATGATCAACTCGATCGCCTCGCTGTAGCTTACGGGACAAGTCCCGAGGAAATCATCAGACTCAACCACCTTAGCTCGAAGACTCTACACCCTGGGCAAATGCTCAAAATTCCCCTGACGAGGACCAATGTCGAAGCGGCCGTTGAAACTTTAGCAGATCGGGGAGAGATCCCGCTCCTAGAGGGGTCCAAAACTCGCTCCGAAGAGCAGATTTTCTACATCGTGAAAAAAGGCGATAGTCCTTGGTCCATTGCGCAAAAGCATAAGATCAAGCTCGAGGATCTTTTGAGAATCAATGATTTGGACGAGAAAAAAGCGAGGCGCCTGCGCGAAGGGGATCGCTTAAGAGTCAGTTAGAACTTCTCGCATAAGAGAACGGTTGAATTTCAGTCCTTAGGGCACTTTTTAAAGTCCCCTTACTTTTTGAGCTTTGATTTAGGCAAAAAAAGGGTCCAATAGGGAACCATATGAGGTAGTGTGGGCCTACCATTTTCACGATTAGGCCAAATCAATGTTTGTCCCTCGCAGGTTTCTCCACTACCCGACAATGAGCTCGACAACCTTTGCACCTTGAGCCCAGTGCTGGACCTTGACCTCAGTGATAGGGGCCACCTTTCGGATGCATCACTCGATGACGTGAGCCAGCTGACTAGCCTTCGGCGACTCAATCTCTTAAATTGCTCAATGACCCAAGCCGGCCTTGAAAAGCTTCAGGAGCTCACAAACCTGACGTCTCTCGCTCTTGGCTGGGATCCTCCTGAGCCCAGTCGACACAACAACTTAAGCCTCGCTTTTGATTACTTGACTCAAAAAAGGTGGCAATTGCTCTCCTATGGAGATCGAGCTGGTCGAAGACTTGCCAGTGGGGACTTGCTATGCGCATTGAGAACGACGCAAATTTTGGGTCAACTAAGTGACCTTTCCAATCAGCTGAACCGGCCTAAATATGCAGAGATGTACCAGTTGGAAAAAACGTGCGTGCGCTGCATCGAGGAGGTCATGCAGATTCTCCACAGTCTCTTTGAGCACTTTGACACAACCGCGCATCAAAAACAGGTCAGCGACAAGATTTTGCAGCTAATTGCGCAGGTGCGCACTTGGGAATCGCCCCCTTCTAAATCGCCCGAGGAGATTGCCAGCACATTCGCCAATTGCCAACTCGCCGCGGAAAAACTGCTCGAGCGAGTTTTACCCGCCTCGGCCCAACCAAATCAACAGCTTAGCGATCGCATCGGTCAGTTTTTTCGTTTGCACTTCCAAGTGGGCCTCAGCTGGGAACAAGCCCCCCAATGCAGAAATGTAGACAGGGCGCTGCGCGTATTGCACTGGGAGGGATTCGAGCTGACTTTTCCAAAATTCAAAGAGATGCTGGTGCACTATGAAGAGGCTTGGAATGCTCTACCGCGATTGGAGCAGATTCCTCAAATAAATGAGAGCAAGCCCTTGAACTGGGAAGTCGACGCATGTGGCTGGAGTGCACAACAAGATGGTGCTAGAGCGCGAAGGGACACTACGAACGCGTTGCACTCTCTTGGAAAGAGATGGTCTACAGCGCTCGCTCAGCTCGTGCAACTTCACCATGAGCATCGCCCCCTAATGGAGCGCGAGCTGCGAGCGCTTGAGCCTTTTGTGCGCTTGCAAGAGCTGCGCTTGAGGAATGTGCACCTAGAGAACTTCACCAGCTACCTCACTGCCTTCAAGCGCTTGCGGCAGCTGAGCATAGAGAAATCGAATTGCGTCGAGCTCCAAGCCCACCATTTACAAAGATTGCCGCCCAAGGGGCACCTAAGGCTTGAGGAATGTACGCACGTGTCAGGAGAAATCCGAGCCTTAACGGGTGTCTCTTTCTAGAGAGGGACTTGCGAAGCGCTAGGCACCAAATTTTGATATAAATTTGCATAGGGCGCCCCCATTAGGCGTATCAAGGTCTCGTGTACATGAGTAGTGATCCCCTCGGTATCATAAACTCAGGACTACGATGTTTCGAGAGGGCGTAAGTCGCCAAATAACGGGAGCAGTCGATTCTATTTTCAAGCGAGACGTATTCGTTTTGCGGCCATCGCATTTCTCACCACCTTGAGGTGCCTTACCATGAAAGTACTTTGTATTTTTGGGCCTTTTTCCGGGGGGATTTTGCCCACAAGTATCCTTTTCCCCCTTTGAGAAAATAAAATTTTTATAAGCAAAAAAAGATAGGGGATTTGCATGAATTACCATTGCCGGGCTAGCATATATTCATCATCCGCCTTTTTTTATCCTCAAAGAGCTTATCTATGCATCTTTCGTACTTCGCCGTCATGGCGAAATGCCGGCAAATCTCCAATTGGATCAAAATCGGTGCCTTGGCCACTGGCACTTTTTGTGGCAGAAGGGTGAGCACATTTGTTTCAGGTCGATCCGCATGGTCCCTATGGACGATTTTGGCCGATCGCATTGCAAAGATTTGGAAGGAGCCTCCCCCGCAATCACCTGAAACCCCCAAACCACAAATATCTCCAAGTCCAAGGCGAGTATTAGCTCGGGACTTGAACAAAACCTCATTGGATATATTAGCTGAAGTGACTCGATTGGATCTGAGCTACAATAATGAAAGGGATAAAATTATCGGAAATTATGAAATGCAGCGCATCAGGAAGTGCACCTCGATAGTCGAACTGATCTGCAGGCTTCAGCCCAATATCCACGACGATTCTCTAAAGGAATTAGGGTCTTTGCACAAGCTCGAAACGCTCGATCTTCTGCAATGTTCCTTGACTGGTTCGAGTTTGAAACACTTGAGCCAACTGACGCAGCTTAAAAGCCTGACGATTGGCTGGATACCAGATGCTCGCCATTGGAAAATCATCGACGTTGCACTCGACCATCTGACAAAAAGGCGGTGGGTGCTCATAGAGGAATGCCACCGTATTGCCCAACGCTTGAAGTCGGAAGATCTTCGAGGGGAATTGCAAGATGTTGCGCTTTTGGATTATTTGATTGAGTTCCTTGTAAACCGTAATCGGCAGGTCAATCGGCGGGTCTGTGAGCTGGAAAAAATTTGCGAAATCTCCTTGGGTATTGTAGATAAGCATCTCGAAGATTTTTTTCATCTTATTCCTGAAAGCCACGATAAAACTCAATTGAAAGAGCGCATTCCCTATCTGATCTTGCAAGTACGCACCTGGAATTTTGCCACTATAAGTCAAGAGGGAGACAGTGAGGGATTGTTCGAAAAGTGTGCGCGCATCGCAAATTCTCTAGTCGATGGGCAATTGCGTTCTCTTGCAAATAGCCCCGCACCTCTGCGCAAACTCGAGGTCATAAAAGAGCTCATTGGCAAAGACTTTTACAATTACTTTAAGTTTCGATCGCTGCGAGATTATTCCCCCCTCTTCCAATCTGATGAGAGTCTAATACGCCATATGGAGTGGGACGATATTGCGAAGCTTGCCCCTACACTTAAGCGTTCTTTGTTGAACTTTGAAGTGAAATTTGAGCAATGTGCGCAATTGCGCAACTGGGTCAATTCGCAGCAAGACGCGGGTAATGAGATGGAACAGCCGTTCAGCCCTCGCATTGGCGCGAGATTTGAGAGTGACACTTTTATGCACCTTGCATCAGATTACAGCGAATTTGTGGGAATTCAGTGGAAAGCAGATGTCCAAACTGCTCATGCAAATCTCGTGCAACAGTGGATCAACTTATTCAGTGAATGGATTCAATTTTATCAAAAATGCCTTCCTATGCACTATTCGGGGCTCATGGCTCTTGAGCCTCTAGCTAAATTACAGAAATTGCATTTGAGAAACGTAAAGCTCGACCGCCTGCATATCCCGCTGCACCAGCTAAAGGCTCTTCGAATGCTCACCATAGAAAATCCTCGTGGAAATGACGGTCTAAGCCCTGAGATGCGAGCAAAGTGCAAACAGGTGCATGTAGTCTTTCGAGAATGCCCGCCAGCCCCATTCGATCAGGCACTTCAAAAAAGAGAAAGAGCTCGCATACTCAATAGCTATAGAAAACGCGGCCGAACCCCGTAAGGCCTTTTGTGTTAAAGACACGACGCAGTGGATGCCCTAAGATGGCACTTAGGCGCTTTCAGTCTCTTGCAGGTGTTGCATCAAAACGGCGAAGTTTTTGGTGAATGCTCTCGCATCACCTCTTGACTCAGCTTTTTTGGGCGAGGTGCGCAGACGTTTTTCGCGCGCCAGATACATAATAAAAAAGTTTGGCGACACACAGTACAGAATATTTTTTTCAATCAGTTGAAAGGAAATTGTCGCAAAAGGGTAAAAAGAGGATCCTCAGCTTCGCCCCCTAAAAAATAAAACGCATGGAAACTCGCCCCCTTCAAAAGCAGGCTGCAAGTGCTTCTCGACCCTTTTCTGCAATCGCCATCCTCGTCATCTGCAGCGTAAGCCTCTTATTCGCACTTGGAGCTGTGATGGTGTTTGGCACCTCTTCAGCAATCCTGCTCGATCGCATTGACTTTTCTTATACCTATCGAGTGTTCCTGCGCCAGCTCGCGTATGCGATGATGGGGTGTTTCCTCGCCTACACCACGTTTCGCTTTGGCTACAAGAGCTTTATGCGCGCAAGTCCGCAGCTGCTCGCTGCCATCACCATCTGCCTGGTGCTCTGCTATGTTCCGGGATTTAAGCGCCCATACAACGGAGCCAATCGCTGGTTTGGTCTTGGAGGATTTAGCTTTCAGCCCTCAGAATTTGCCAAGTTGATCATTCCGGCCTATCTCATTCAATACATTTGCGGGGCAGGTGGTTCTGCGCAGGAATCGATGAAATCGCGCTTTGTGCGCGCCTGTCTGACTGCGCTACCCGCTCTGCTTCTCATTTGGTCTGCGCCCGATAATCGGACCACGCTCCTCGTGGTGAGCACGAGTGCCGTCGCCTTTGCCCTGATGCTCATCCCCTTGCGCCTTTGGCTAGCGCCCCTTTGTGCACTCTCGCTCATTGGGGGGGCGATGGCTCTGCAACTACCCTACGTGCAAAATCGCCTCAAAGCCTACTTCGAACCCGATCGCGATTTGCGAGGTAGGGCTCATCAACCCCATCAAGCGAGGATTGCAGCGGGATCAGGAGGGGTATGGGGTGTAGGTCTGGGGCGCAGTCTACAAAAATATCGCTATCTTCCCGAAGCGCAAAACGACTACATCGCCGCGATTTTCGCCGAAGAGTTGGGGTTTTTGGGGGCCTTGACCCTCATCTGTCTTTACGCGAGTTTGACGCTTTGGTGCTGGCGGCTCTCGATTAGCTGCCCTGAGGCACGCGGGCGGGAGCTGGGCTGCACCCTCACGTTTTCGCTTGGGATTCAGGGATTCATCAACCTAGGCGTAGTTTCGGGTCTACTGCCCTCCACCGGCTTAAATTTGCCTTTTTTCAGTCAGGGAGGCACTTCACTTTGCGCGAACTTCACCGCAATCGCTTTGCTCATATCGATCGGGGAAGGGGGGAGTGGGGCGAAAGCACGCCCTCGCTCGACTATCAGGCGATGACTTCGCACGCTACTATCCCAGCGCCTTACCTACTGATCGCCGCTGGAGGAACTGGGGGGCACCTGTTTCCCGCTCAAGAACTGGCAAGGCGCCTTCGCAGGTGTGGTTTGGCGGTGCACTTTGCAGGTGCCCAACTGAGTCGATGCCCCTATTTTGATCCAAACGAGTTTTCGAGCGTAGATATCGAATCTCCGCCTTTAGCTCTCGGTATTCGCGGGCTTTGGGGATTTGGACTAGGACTTTGCCGAGGCATTCAAAGCGCTTGGACTTTACTGCGCGCTAGACCTCCCGTGGCCATTGTGGGTTTTGGCAGCTACCACACAGTGGCGGTTCTCTCAGCTGGCGCTTTGTTGCGCATTCCCATTTTGCTGCACGAGGCCAACGCCGATCCGGGTAGGGTGAGCCGCTTGTTTACCCCTTTGGCGCAATCCGTAGCGGTGCAATTTGCTGCTTTAGCCAAGCGGGGAGGCGCGAAATACCACTTAAGCCGCATGCCCCTTCACCAACGCTGGACGCGCGAGGTCCTTCCAATCAAGCCCAAGCTCTTTGAGCACTTTGGTTTGAGCGCTACACAAAAGACTCTTTTGGTCTTTGGCGGCAGCCAGGGAGCGCATTTTTTCAATGACCGCATTCCGCAGATCTTCGCAGAAACCGAGGAAAAAGCCCTTCGGGAAGATGTACAGATTTTGCACTTGGCTGGGGCCGCCGCGCACTGTACTGACCTGCAAAATCGCTATAGCACCTTAGGCCTCAGAGCGTGCGTGCGCCCTTTCGAAGTCAACATGCATTGGGCATGGGCGATTGCAGACTTTGCGATTTGTCGAGCGGGAGGGTCGACACTCGCCGAAGTGCGCCATTTTTGCGTTCCCGCGCTCCTCATCCCCCTGCCAGGCGCTCGGGGGCATCAAACGAGCAACGCACGACACTTCATCGAGGAGACAAGAGGTGCGCTATGGTTGCCGCAACACGCCGCGAGCGTCGAGAACTTGACGCGTTGCCTGCTGGAGATTTTTTCCCCATTGAGCCAAACTCACACAAGTTTACGAAAGGCCCTCAGCAAGGGT
>CAXTAX010000002.1:0-14632 GCA_964241995.1 uncultured bacterium
ATCAAGATGGGCCAGTTAGGATCCCCGGCAAAAAGGTCGTGCACATTTGTCGGAAGTCCCTGCACGGCGTCGATGAGGTACACCCAAAAGTCGCGAATATCGTCAAACCAACTCGGCGCCGATTTGAAAGAGGTGGCGCGCGCGCAGTACTGCTGCAAAAGGTCGGCCAAGCTACCTCCAGAGATGAAAGCCCACGGCGTCGACGCGCGCGATGAACCCTCACTGCGCGCCGCGCCGCTTTGCAGCCTCGCAAGTGCGCCGCGCAGGAATTCTTCGCCGCGCATGATGTGAATCAACTTCGTGATGATTTGGCTAAACTCTCCCCGAATTTCCGCGACCTCGGGCCAAGTGACCAGCTGCGTTTCGATATCGATGAAGAATCGACACAAGACATCGATAAAATGGGGGCCATCGCGCACGCACGTCCAACTCGAGGCGAGCGAGCGCCCTTCCTTTGCGACTAAGCGAAAGCCCGCAGGGGTATCTTCGTTGAGCGATTCAGAAGAAGAGGGCTGCGCATTTTGCGCAAAACCGCGCCCGCGTAGCTCTGGGTCATAGACCTCTTGAAATTGCTCGCAAAACCCCTCGGTGCACTTTTGTATGAACCACTCGCTCAAAATGGCGAGCTTTTCCCCCTTGCGATGGCTGGTGCGCGCGCGTCCTTCCCACTCCTCCAGCTCCGCTTTAACCTGATAGTATTCAGAGCGCAACCACTGCACCTCGCTCTCCGAGGTGGCGTTTTGAAGCTTTCCCTGCACGTAAATGACTTGCGGGCGAATCTGGTCGCCTTTTTCACGAGCTTCTTCAATTTGCTCGTTACAGGCTCCAATTTGCTCATTAATCAAGCCCTGAAGTGCCAGCGTCAATCCCCCGGGTTCGTTGTGAAAGCCCAAACTCGTCGCGAGGTTCCATTGTTGGAATTCGGTTTTTGCCTCGGCGAAAGAGGCCACCGCATATTCCCACGCTCGAAGTAATGCATTGTCGGCAGTTGCTTTAAAGGCATTTTGCGCAGCTTTTTCCAACTCCAACAACTGCCTACACCGCGCGTTTTGCCCCTGTTGGCCCCCAGTCGATGGGGACAACTCCACCTCCTCTAGGGCGCGTAAGCCCATAGAGGCGACGCGCCGCTCCCACCTCTCTACCTGCGAAGCGCTCAAGTGCAAATGCTGAAGGAGCAACTCCCGAAAGATTTGGGCGGGGGTAAAAAGGGGAGAGGCGCTCGACTGCTCGAGCCACGTTTCAAGCACTTTTCGAACGCGCGGACATTGCTCGGCAAATGATAGGGCCCCTTCTGCAGGGATGAGCCCTGCAGCGCTAAGAGCTGCCACCATGCCTTGACTCGGGCCCACTAGCGCCTTGACTGGCAGAGGGCGCCAAAGCTCGCCACTGCCCCAATCTTCTAGTAGTGGCACGCTGATCTCAGTTCCCTCGATCACTCGACTCAACAAGCCCTGAGAGAGCAGCTGCTGCATATCTTCCAAAAACCGCTCGGGGTGATGTCCCTGTACGGCAATTGCCGGAGCGGTGGCAAAACAACTCCCAACGCTTTGACGCAGATAAGTCAACCAAGCCGCGAGAACCGCTACGCGCGTTTGGCGATCGGTTGGAGGGCCTTGCTCTACACTTGAAGCGGCCAAGGTCTGACGCACCAATTGCGCTGCGATGCGGTTGTGCAAACCCAACCCCATCTTTTGCAGGCGCTTTTCGATTTGGGGCAGCCGCAAATAACCCAAAATTCTGAGCATGTGGCCACGGCGCAGCGATTCCAATTCGAGTCCCGGTACGAGGAGAAAGGCGCGAGCGGATAGAGCGCTCTGGATATTTTCCAGTGCCTCGCGGTCGACACGCCCCCGCTCGTCGATGAGCTCCTCGGCAAGGACTCGAGCGAGAGCGAGGTTGCGCGTGGCGAGGCGATCCTGCACTTGATCGACTGAAAGGAGGTCCTCGTCGAGGGCCTCTAAGAGAGCGTGCCATTGCCCTTTTTGCATGGCCAACACCTAAAACTTTGTTGAACGGTTAATTAGGGTAACCTACCTCGTTTTCCCATTTTGCGAAGACATTTATACTATAGGGGGTAGGGGCAAGAATTGAAGCCTTAGGCAGAAGAAGCGATGCTAAAGGCACTTTGACCCCTGCATCGCCAACTAAAGCAGATGCGTGGGTAAGGGCGCTCCCACCTCTACCGGCACATTTACCTTAAGCGCGCCCTTTTTCTCCCAAATGCAAAACGCACTGAGCTTGCGAATGCCATTTGCAATTTGAGCGCCGCAACGGGAAAATGAGAGATCTCTTTCGATCTCACCACAATCATTAAATGCCCATAAAACCATTCACTGTTAAAAATACTCACAAATTTTAGGCAGCGTACAAAATGGATAAATGCTGCAGTATTGTTACAAGGTATCTTTATTAATAAAAAACATCCTTTACCCCCTCAATTTAAAGGTTTTAGCGTATGGCACCTGTATTACCCCTTACATCCAAAGATAAAGCTGAATGGTCTGAAAATATTGCGAACTACATGGATCGCATCGAAATGCAAGAGCGCGAATTTTCGAGCGTTGCACAGGTCATCATTCAAACATTTTCTTTCAAAGAAGAGCCCCCTATTGGAGCGATCTCAAAAAAAATCGTCTTAATTGACCAAATGGATCAACTATCCCCCAAAACCAAATCTTGTGTGCAAGAAAAGCTCCATGCGATCGCGGAAATTTACGATGAGGCAGAGCTTTGGATCGAAGCTTGGAAAATTTCTGCCCTTAAAATCTTTATTTTAGAAAATATTCACTTGCGAGCCAATAACTTGGTGAACGCTTCTGAGAGTGCAAAAAATCGTTACCGCACAGAGCAAAAAATGCACCAAACGAAAGTGAATGAAGATCAAAGAGCTTTGAGTGAGGCCAACACCCAAACGCGCAAGCCCTCAGTACTCGATGAGGCACAACAACTTGATGAGGATAATCTCTTTGATTACATCCATGAAGAAGGCTTGGATGAATACCGCAACCCTTCCCTTCCACTTAGTGAAGATCTGCAATTAGTGCATTACCTCGCAAAGAATCCCAACCACCGTAGTATACTCAATTATCTGCATCATTTGTATCGAGACAATAAATGCGCGGCAATGATTATTTTATCCTACAATCTCGGCGCTCTCGCAGATTTTAGCGAGGAGGTGAGAGCGGATCTCGACATGCGTGTAGCTGCAGCGCTCAGTATTCCTCAAGGCTCGATCATCAAGTTAAAAAAATCATTTATAGCAGCATGCAATAAAATTCGCGACGCTGAGAATGCAGGCAACTGCACGTTGCCACTGCCACCCATAATGGTCTCTATGGCAAATTGTGTTTTGACTGCTGCAACTGCGCTTCTTCTCAGACACCAAGGTTTTCGTGAACTACATGCTTGTTGCCAGAAAATGTTAGAGTATGAGAGAAAACATAATCGCGAAATAATTCTCGACGCAATAAAACCAAATGCCCAAAAATTAACTTTTACTTCATCAGCACTACGCAGCGATCGCGAATCAGCACTACGCAGCGATCGCGAAATAGTTCTCGCCGCTATGAGGCAAGGGGACCGCGATTTACAACTTCGATTTACGCAATTACACCATCAACTTGACGTACTCGCCGCGTTACGGCAAGATCGCACGACACTTAATGATGAAGAAATAGAGGGGTTATCCGTACGATTTGCACACATGTAAACTACATAAAATGGTCGGCATAGTGCACGTAATTCTGAGAATCTATTGAATGCTATGAGCTCTATTGCGACTAATTACCCTAAAGTGAGGACTACTGAGCCGCTTGAGTAGTTACAACCTTCAAGTAGGGTTGGAAATTGGTTGGGATCAATGTACCCCCATAATTTTTGGTTGTACTCGGAGAAAATCTTTAGGCCAATGCACCGCCAAAAGCGAAGATCCATTGCAAGGCGCCGGATCAAACGTCCTGACTCGAACGGCGAAGGGGAGAAATCAATAAGTTTTTCAGCCCAGAAATCAGGGTCGAGAGCTTCCATTGGACTTGAAAGAGCATCTTGGAAAAGCCAAAGCCCGCGCGAAATTTTGCGCCTGTAAACTGCAGGGCTTTGGGATTTTGCCTACAAGCGGCAAGAGCAACAGCGCGATCGTTTTTGAAGATTTCAGGGCAAAATCTCAATGAAAGTCCATTTTGCCGCACAGCAGCTAAGACGAAATCTTTGCTAGCTTTTAGTTCGTCGCTCGCATCTCGTAGCGCTTCGGGGTCGTGTTGTAGTGCCGTGAGTACTATTTTGGGATTGCTTCGCACTGTTGGACCAAATTCGGAGAGATCTTTGATCTTGGCAGAGAGCAAAATCTCAGCTGCTGTTTGACTATTTGCAAAAAGCGTTAAGACGCCTTTGAGTGCAAAGCTCAAGACGGGATGCACCACGAGCGCTCGCAGTAAATGCGTATCCTCAGCTAGGGGCAATGACCGATTTCTCAAGGCGCTACATCCATGTTCGACGATGAGGTCCTCGAGCATCACCTCCTCATAATGGGATAAATCTTCCTCTACGAGTACCCCATAATCGAGTTCCTCACTCATGAGTTGGTCAGGGTCCTCTGCTCGATCGGCAGCGATGAGCAAGACATCCCGGTCTCTTTGAAGGCGCGGTTCAAAATCGGAAATTTGTTTTACAGACTCCGCAATTAAAATGAGCGCTGCAATCTTGCTCGTCTTAAATAGATTCGGCAATTCGGCAAATATGCCGTTATATTCTGGGTCTTTTGCCATAAACCGCAAAAGATTTGCATCTTCATTGAGAGGCACAGCAAAATCCCGCCGATTTTGCAAATCATTGTCTTCGATAAAGTCTCTAAAAGCGAACTCTTCGAGCTGTTGAAGTGAGCTTAATGTCGATTTTTCAGAGCCCCTATTTCGCATAGCGAGCTGCATGACTGCTTGATGGTCCCGCGATTGCTTTTGCACAGCGCCCTGATCGTTGAGATAGCGCTTTTTCTCTCCGCTTGAGAGATGGATTAACTGCTCAGCTTTCTTTTGGACAGTCTCCACGAGAAATCGTTTGAGGGCGGGAAATTGCGCGGAGTTCTCGATCCAAAGTTCCGGTTCTTCGTAGATTTCCACAAGAGACGTCAACCTCTCTTTAAGGGAAGACTTGGTGGTCGAAGTCAAATCGCGCATTTTGTCGATCTTGGCGATTCTCCCCTTGAGCACTTCGGGGGCAAGTTCGCCCTTTGCGGAAAATACCTCTTTGATCGCGTTGGCCACTTTGGCAAATTCGCCCTTTTTCATCGCAATGCGATCGACGTAATCAGCGATCTGCACTGCCATGGCAGCAGAATCCTTAGGCGAAAGATGGTGTGAAACGTTCATAAGTTCTGCAATCTTTGACATTGGTGCCATTTTAGTGAATTGGCCACAGCATCGAGTTGGACTAGCTTCTTAGTGTAACTTTCTCATAACATAATCAATAAATGAATTGGCAAAATGAATGACACGCAGAATCTCGTAGATAAAAACCTATTTTAAAAACACTTTTTCGACTCCAATACTATTCTCAATAAAACATTGAAAAGCAAATTTTTGCGCTTTTTGTAGCAAGGTATGGACAATACCATGCGGTGAAAATGATGGGTTCTTACAAAGGGCAGAATGTTGCGACGCCAACATTCGAGTTGGGCATCGGGTGCGATTGTTACAACTGAGGATTCTACATCGAGAAAAGCGCGGGAGGAAGCCGCGCCGATATCATCACCTACAAAGGAAATGGCGAGTTTAACCCTCACTCATCAAAGGAATTTCTGTAATTGGCCCAAAATGCCTCAGGAGTTGCCGCGCGCACTTCACCAAGCCTATTGGAGCGAATCTCAACGCTTTCCCATTCGAAAGACCATCTCTCTTGAAGAGTGTGGGTGGGAGACATTTTGTCGAAAGAACCAGATCTATCGCACACAAGCTGCGGCGTGGAAGAGCTTCTCGCAACCGATTCGCGAGGGCTCGGCAAAAAAGGGTACGTTGCATCATCGGCAATGGAGCGCGCATACCTGCCTTGCGTAGCTCCAGCGAGAATGACGTCTTTATCGCTTCGCAAGCTACGATCAAAATGGTTCAGGGTCATGACCCCTTCAGAGATCAGGACGATCGCCGCGGACTTACTCGTTTTGAACAAATTGGGCAATGCATTGAAAAGCGGCCAGTACTCTTCATCTCTTGCCAAGTGGCGCAGTAATTCCACGTCCTCATTGAGCGGAAGCGAGGAGTCTCTAAACTGCTCGAGGCCATGATCGACAATAAAGTAGTAAAATTGATCCTCTTCGCGCTGTTGCACCTCATTCAACGTCGATTGGTGAGTTGCTTTTCCCATGATCTCACTACGCTTCAATAGCCTATTTTGAAGAGCGCCTTGCAAAAACTTCTGATTTGCGCGAGACAAACTTTGCGCGGCTGCTCGTTCATCCGTTTCGCGTCGTTGCTCTTCGTCAGAAATTTGCATGAGCTGATCCGCTCGCCGATTGACCCTTTCGAGAACTATCTGTTGATGGAAGCTGTAAAATGGTTTTTGGATCCACTCCTCTGGGGCATCGTAAATCTCCGCAATCGCAGTGAGAGTTTTCCGCAAAGAAACTTGCGTCGACATGGATAGATCGTTTTGTTGCATGATTCGAAGAATCCTATGGCCGAGTTCTCCTCGGTTAAAATGTGGTTTTGCAAAGACCTCACGCATCAATTTACCAATCGTATCAAATTCCCCCGGCTTTTTTGCTATCCGGTCCACGTGGTCGTTGATAAGCATCGCCAACGCGGAAACATTTGCCAAAGGGAGCTCTTTGGGTATATTGATCATCGCTTGTACCTATATTTTAAAGTCGGATGGCAAACATCGCGCCTTATCAATTAAAATTTTATTGGCGTCACACTTCGAAGAAATTTTACGATGACAAATGGCTACTAGAAAGTCAATTGCGAGTTTGGGCAAACTCCCAAGGGAAGTTCGCTCCAGAAGCTCTTCGAGGAAAGTGATGGGTGCACTGATGGGTGCACTGGGCCGCAAAAAGCGGGAGCAGCCGCCTTGATCGCTCCTCGCAATATTTGCAGAACTTTTTGAAGACTGCATTGGAAAACCCTCCGCAAGCTGAGTTGAACAGGAATGAGCGGTCAAAGTGAAAAGAGGGTGCTGAAAAATTCCACACGCTGGTTATTGAAATGCCAAATGGCCAGATGTGTAGCACATCGCCCATTGATTGCTATCCAGCGAGGAAAACGGACATTTGTCGAACTGACGAGAAACCTCGATCGGGGTATGTTAACTTAATATGCGTCTTCCTTCACCGTCATCGACGTTATGATCACCGTGCACGTCGCGGGCAAAGGCGCTCTGCAATTGCCCGATTCCTCTACCGCGAGAGCGCTCCTAGAGTTTGCAGCTCCCCATCAAGGGCTCTCCCTTGTACTCAACGATCGAGTTTCTGATTGGGACCTTCCGTTGAAGGACGGGGACACCGCAAAAATTCTGGAGTTCTCCGACTCTTTGGGCAAAGAAGTGTTTTGGCACACTTCTGCGCACGTGCTCGCTCAAGCGGTGTTGCGCCATTTCCCCGATGCGCTACCAACCATCGGACCCCCGATTGAAAGCGGCTTTTACTACGATTTTGGCAATTTGCCACTTTCTGAAGCCGATTTCCCCCGTTTGGAAGCGGAAATGCTGCGTATTTGCGAAGAGGGCTATCAACCCGAGCGGCAAGAATTTGTGGGTAAACCGGAAGCTCTCGCGACGTTTGCGCATAACCCCTACAAAAAAGAGCTCATTGAAGCCCTAGCTCCAGACCAATCGATTTCTGGATATCGCCAAGGAGAATTCTTCGATCTTTGTCGGGGGCCCCACTTGCCTGCGCTGCGTGAAATTCGCGCGGTGAAGATCTTGAAGACTGCGGGGGCCTATTGGCGGGGAGATGCCAAACGCGCCATGCTCACGCGCATCTACGCCATCAGCTTTCCCGATGCCAAAGCATTGAGGCTCTATCTCCACCAAATGGCCGAGGCCAAAAAACGGGACCACAAAATTCTCGGGCCCCGCCTCGAGCTCTTTTCCATGCATGAGGAAGCTCCGGGCATTCCACTCATTCATCCGAAAGGCTTGGTCATGTGGGAATGCTTGCTCGAATTTTGGAGAGCATGCCACCGCAAAGAGGGTTACGTCGAGATCAAAACCCCGTTACTACTCTCGCAGGAACTCTGGCAACGATCGGGGCACTGGGAGCACTTTCGGGAGAATATGTTCACCTCGCGTGCAGAGGAAAAAGAGTTAGCGCTCAAGCCGATGAATTGCCCGGGGGCATTCCTCTATTTCGCCGCGCGTACTCGAAGCTACCGTGAGTTGCCCTACCGCGTCGCTGAAATTGGCCAAGTCCATCGCAATGAGCCCTCCGGAGCCCTATCGGGCCTCATGCGCGCGCGTGGATTTCACCAAGACGATGCCCACATCTTTTTAGCCATGGAGCAAGTCGAAGCCGAAATCGGTCGATTGTTGGCGCTCATGCATCAGATGTACAGCGCCTTTGCGCTTGATTACCACCTAGAGCTTTCCACGCGGCCAGAAAAGCAGACCATCGGCACAGATGAAGAATGGCGCGATGCGACTCATGCCCTGCAAAGGGGTCTTGAGACCTTTGGCAGGGGATTTAAGATCAATCCGGGCGATGGGGCATTTTACGGCCCAAAAATCGATGTCCACGTGCGCGATGCGATCGGCCGCACCTGGCAATGCGCCACCATTCAGCTCGATTTAGCGCAGGCGGGGCGCTTTGACCTATCCTACACCGCGCAGGATGGGTCCAGGCCGAGGCCCGTCATCTTGCACCGCGTCATCTTCGGGTCCATCGAGCGCTTCTTCGGCATTTTGATCGAGCATTTCGCCGGCAAATTCCCTTTGTGGCTCAGTCCGCTGGCGGTGCGCATCGCCCCGATTGCCGATCGCCATGTGCCGCGAGCAAAGCAACTAATCGCCGAAGTGCGCGCCCGTGGATTTCCCGCCGACCTCGATGAAAGCTCGGAATCTACAGGGAAAAAAGTACGTCAGGCGCAGATCGAGCAAATCAACTACCTCCTCGTAATCGGGGATCGGGAGGTGGAGGATGCCGCTCTCTCGGTGCGCACGCGAGGGGGGCAAACGCGCCAGGTACCCTCGATGCACGCACTGCTCGACACCCTCGAAGAGGAGCGCCGCTCCAAAGCCCTGAGTAGCCCATTTGCTGGAGAGTTGCCGTGAGGATCTTGAGCATCGCCAGCTTCAAAGGGGGCACGGCGAAAACCTCAACCATCTTGCACCTGGGCGCAAGTCTTGCCCTCCACCACCACCAACGCGTGCTCCTCGTCGATTTTGACGCGCAAGCCAATCTCACCAGTGGTTTGGGGTTTGACTGCGATGCTGTGGACAGCATGGCGAGCGTCCTGCAAGGGCGTAAGGAACTGGGGGATGTCATCCAAAATACGCAGGTGGCGAACCTCGATCTCGTGCCCGCCGATACCTGGCTGGAACGCATCGAGCTCTCAGCGCCGCTAGCCGCTGATCGCTACGCGCACGAAAAACTCAAAACCATACTCGAAAACGCGCCTTACGATTGGGTGCTCATCGACACGCCTCCCTCACTGAGCTGGTTGACGGAATCGGCCCTGATCGCCGCCCATTTTGCCATCGTCAGCGCAGTCGCCGAATTTTACAGCGTCAAGGGTCTTGAGCGTCTCGCGCTCTTTTTGCAGACGATTGATCGCCGCCATCCCCTCCACCTCATCGGCGTACTCCTCTCTTTTTGGAATGCGCGCGGGAAAAATAACGGAGCCTTCTTAGAAATCATTCAGCAGAATTTCACAGATCGCGTCTTACACGCTCGCATTCGCAAAGATAGCGCCATCACCGAGGCGTCTATTCGGGGAGTTCCCGTCTTTCTGAGCCATCCCAACAGCCGCGCAAGCCTCGATTACCTGGCTCTTTCGCGCGAAATTTGCCAGTTAGTGGAGCGATAAGACATGGCCGGTGAACCCTCCCGCCTTCAAAAGCGCTTTCAAGGTGAGCGCTCGACAAAAATTCGCGATCTCGCCGAGCGCAGCGCCAGCGGATCGATGAGCGGATTTCAAGGCATCTTTCAAGTCGCGCGAGTCGACGAAGAACAAGTCCGGGCATTGTCTGAGTGCTTGGCGCCCTTTCGCCCAAAGCGCGATCCCTCCATGCAGCGCGAGATCGAGCAGCTGACGCAGCTGCTCCTTGAAGTGCAAGCGATCTCTCATCAGGCCCTACTCCTGCATGGAGAACGCATCAAGAGGGCTCAAGAACTCTTGCGGGAATATCGCGAAGGGGCGTTCACCGCCTGGCTGCTGCGAGCCTACGGCAATCGCCAAACCCCTTACAACCTCCTGCAGTACTTCGAATTCTTCCAATCGTTGCCAGAAGGCTATCGAGCAGGGGTGGAAAAGCTGCCGCGGCAGATCGTCTATCAACTCGCCAGCCGCCAAAATCCCCTTCCTCAGAAACTCGCCTTGCTCGATCTACTCGCCAAACACCCCAAACGCGATTATCTCCCTTTGCTGAGGCGCGAGCTGCCCCTACCTGAACGCGATAGACGTCGGGGGCATTCTGAGGGCTACCGCGCGCTACTGCGCGCGCGCCACATGCTCGCATCGAATCCTCTTTCCCAAGAAGAAATGCAAAAAGCGCGCTTAGTACTTGTGGAAATCGAAGCTCTTTTGACGCGCCGTCCAGCTTAGGCTAGAGGAGTGGGGCAAGCAACTTATTCGAGTCAATGACGCGCTGACGAGCAAAGTATCAAATCCTTGTGACTCAAACTCACCTACGCAACCTCTGCTTATATCCTGAGCTGCTAGCTGCGCATTTTGTCACAGTTCGGTATCCCAGTGCATGTTCAGGTAGCATTGAGCGCGCTAAGAATAATAGTTGAAAAAAGACAGTTTTTTGGGCCATGCTAACGCAAGGCAAGCATCATTAGAATTGAGTTGCATTAAAGAAAAATCCCATTATAAGATTATAACGAAATAACCGCGCGCAACCCTCACATCAAAAGTCGAAAAAACAAGGAATCCTGTGGCCACGACACCACCCTCAAAAATTCACCATAAAGGTTGTAAAAAAAATTTCTATATGGAAAAAATGAGAAAAAGATTTTGGGATTCATTTCTAAACGATGAAAAAGATCGTATTGCAGATAAATTGCGAGTAGGACCTTATTCGTTTCGTCAAAAAAACCTTGAAGTGGCAACGAAATTAACTAATAATTTTTGCTTTGATCTGGATGCAATCATTACGCCAGCCATTGTATCATACATGAGTAAACGTAATGGAACAAGAAATACATATCAAAGCCTATTTTCGAATGGTTTTACAAAGGCACTTGAAGAGCTTATTTTCAGCGAATCAAAAACACTGGAAAAGATTTATCAGTCTGTTCTCAGATTTAGGCTTGATATAGATTTAACACTGGAAAGGGTTTACAAGGACTGGGAGAGACTTGCTGAGGAGTTTAGTATATTAAAAAGTGATTATTTATCAGAAATAGTATCTGGAGCTGGGGACTCGCATGGCTTCGGTAACCGTACATCAATCTTTAAGTTTAATTCGGGCATCAAAGGATTCGTTTACAAGCCTATCTGTCTCGAAATTGACACTCTACTCAATGATCTTAAATATTTTATATGCGAAAAACGAACGACAGAAAAACCAAATAAAGTTATAAAATTTTCTAATCCTAAGCCTTTCTCAAGCTATGGTTACAGCAAACTCATTATAGGAAATTCTCATGCCAAAAGCATGATTGATGTACAAAATGCATTCAAGGAATTTGGGAAGCTTTTAGCTTTTGGAAAAATTTTCAATATCTCGGATGGTCATTACGAAAACATCATAGTTGATGCGCCCAGAGTTCATTGGATTGATATGGAAATGGGCTTTAACTATTTCGAGTCCGTTGAAGCCAATCACCCAATTGAAAGAACAGGACTGCTATTTGAAGCCCGCAATGAAAATACAATCCTAGGGATCCCCACCGGGATGCAATCAGGTATTATTCCAAGGATAGTTATTACAAAACCTTCTGTTATAGATGATGGAAAAGAAACTATGAATATTCGCTTTTTTAGGATTGCTCGACCAAGCACAAACAACAGGATATACTACGAAGGTAAACCTTGCAGACCAGAAAACTTTACATCTTTTATTTGTTCTGGGTATGAAGAATTTTATGCATCAGCTTGCCGTAAAAAAAAGCAAATTTTGGAAAATTGTTTAACGAGCTTTGAAAAAACTGAGATTCGCACAAGATACATATTTCAATTGACAGCATGTTACGCAAGATACATTGCATTGATTAACCATTGTCAAAGTCATGATAAAGATAATATCTTGCGGCAGATTCAGAAAGAACGCAGCAATACATTCCATTCTAGCGAATTGAAAGCTAAAGATTTTGTGTTAAACTGTGAGCTTTCAGATATTTGCAATGGAGTGATTCCATATTTTTACAGATCCAGTAGGAGTAAATCCATTTACCATCTATCGGGAATGAAATCGACTGATTTTTTTTCAAAAAACCTACTTGAAATTGCATCAAAAAATATTAATAAAATATCCGCAAACGATTTGCCCGGTGATTTGGATTTTATCAACAAGGCTCTTCAGTCGACTAAAGATATAACTTGCTGGGAGGATTTCAAAAAGAAATTTAACCCCCCAGCTTTTCAAAACTGAACGTAAACTTTGCGTTCTTAACCCCTAAATAGGAGTTTAAATTATGAGTGGTATTGAACAAATGACCGGATATGATGAATTGCTCAATCATGTTAGTTTGGGTGAATTCTCACATCTAGCCAGTGTGGCAAGCACTAAGTGCTGTGCCACTGGGACGTGTGACGACTAGTCATCAATGTTTTGCACTGCGGGGCATTTGCCCCGCAGTTTTATTTATGCCTTCTTATCCAATGAATGCTCAAAAATCTATAAATACTCTTGCGAGGTCCTTAGGTTTAATTTACAGTTGTAATCCCGGAATGTTCGTTATTTTAGTGTTCATGCAAGCGATTTATAGTGTAATGCCAGCTTTTACTATCAAAGTTACATCCGTGCTTATACAGGCTCTTTGTCAAAACGATTTTGCTCTGACTTCATTTGTTAGATGTCAATCTCTTTTGTGGGCTCTTGCCATGATTATTACCAGTGGGCTACAACCTTGGATTTTAATGATCCAGGCAAATCTAGCTGATGCTGCCGTATTTTCTATTAATCAACTTGTGATGAAAAAATCAGCTTCTATTCAACGGCAATCGGTTTTTGAAAACGCATCATTTCACAATGATCTGAAAGTACTTCAATCCCAGACACCTCATAAACCCATCAACTTTGTCGTAACACTCGTAGGCATGAGCCGAGATTTTCTCATTATTGCGGCTTGTACTTGCCTCATGTTTTCCCAAGTCTCTTGGCTTGCTCTTCTGATTCCGATCTCTGTCCTTATTCATTGCTGGAGTGATGAGAGAATTCAAAAAGAACTTTGGAGTGAGTCTCTAGGTAGAAGCCAGGATTCTAGGTACATCAATTATCTGTTTTCTCTGATGTTGCTCCCTCGATCTGTCCGTGAGATGCGTCTGTTTCATATGGAAAAACCCGTTCTGGATGAACACCGAATAGTGTCTTCGCGTGTGTTTGAGAAAATTCGAGCGTTACGCTTAAAAAACGCCCTACTCAGCCTGTTGCCCTTACTATTTAGCGTATTTTTAAACCTTTGTGTCTTTTGGATAGCCATTCGTGCAACCCTGAAAGGCGTACTTCCGATAGGCGCATTGATTCTCCTTTTTCAAACGCTCGCGCAGCTCTATAGCAGCATGCAGAGCTTCGGCCAGCAATACGGCTGGATGCATGGGCACCTTCTTTTTTTCGGAAAGCTCTTTGCGTTTTTACATTACGAAGATCTAAATGTTGTGCTTCACCCGTTCCCCACAAATGAAAGAGTGAACAAGATTTACCTACATGGAGTAGATTTTTCCTATTGCCCAGGTGATTTTGTCGTAAAAGAAATAAACGTACGATTTAGCGCAGGAGAGCGAATTGCCTTAATCGGCCCCAACGGTTCGGGCAAAAGCACTTTGTTGAAGCTTTTAAGTGGATTATGTGCACCTACAAATGGTCAGATTTTCGTAAACGAGCATCTTCTTACAAGCCTTCATCTGCCTAGTTGGCAAAGTCGCTTGACTGCAGTCTTTCAAGATTTTGGGGAATTTGCCTTTACTCTTGAGCGCAACATTGTCATGGGCGATGCACCCAAAGACCAAAAACGCTTGCAATTTGCCATACATGCATCTGGGCTGCAAGCGCTCATCGATAGTTTGCCAAAGGGATTGGATCAGCCTTTGGGAAAAACTTTTGGTGGCAGCGAACTCTCCAAAGGACAATGGCAGCGAATTGCTTTAGCGCGCGCATTATACAAAAGTGCAGACGTCTACTTCATGGATGAGCCCAATGCCTTTTTGGATGCTCCCGGCGAGTTTAAACTTCTACACTCCCTCGCGCAACTGCCCTCTACCACGCTTCTGATTTTTGCAACCCATCGTTTAAATGCCGTTCAATTGGCCAGCAGGGTACTCTT
>CAXTAX010000003.1:0-4136 GCA_964241995.1 uncultured bacterium
CAACTAGAGAATCGCCCCTACAAGTTCGGCTTCTCCACTAAGATCGAAACGACCGATTTTCCCAAGGGTCTAAGCGAGGAGATCATTCGTCAGCTCTCCGCCATCAAGGGTGAGCCCCCCTTTCTCCTCGCGTTCAGACTCAAAGCCTACCGCAAGTGGCTGGAAATGGAAGAGCCTCATTGGGGGCAATTCACCTATCCCCCCATCGATTACGCGTCTTTGCGCTACTATTCGGCGCCCAAAACCTACGAGCAAAAACAGAGTCTCGATGAAGTAGACCCCGAATTACTGCGCACTTTTGCAAAGCTCGGCATCCCTTTGGAAGAGCAAAAGCGCTTGGCGGGCGTCGCAGTCGATGTGGTCTTCGATTCTGTTTCCATCGCGACGACTTTAAAGCAAAAATTACTCGATGCAGGCGTTGTGCTCTGCTCTTTATCCCAAGCGGCCCTCGACTATCCCGATTTGGTCGAAAAATACCTCGGCAGCGTGGTGCCTATCGGCGACAATTTTTTCTCCACGCTCAATTCTGCGGTTTTTTCCGACGGATCCTTTGTCTTCGTGCCCCGCGGCGTCATTTCGCCCATGGAGCTGTCGACCTATTTTCGCATCAACGACCAAACGACCGGGCAGTTCGAGCGCACTTTGATCATCGCCGAGGAAGATTCCCAGGTGAGCTACTTGGAGGGGTGCACGGCCCCCATGTTCGATACCAATCAACTGCATGCCGCAGTCGTCGAGCTCATCGCCCTCGATCGCGCGCAGATCAAATACTCGACGGTGCAAAACTGGTATCCCGGCGATGCCGAAACGGGCAAGGGGGGCATTTTCAACTTCGTGACCAAGCGGGGTAAATGCGCTGGCGATCGCTCGAAAATCTGTTGGACGCAGGTCGAAGCGGGCGCAGCGATCACTTGGAAGTACCCGAGTGTCATCTTACAAGGAGATCACTCGGTCGGCGAGTTTTACTCCGTCGCGCTCACCAATCACCATATGCAGGCAGATACGGGTACGCGCATGATTCACCTTGGGGACCACACGCGATCGACTATCGTCTCCAAGGGAATCTCGGCCGATTTTTCGAGCAATACCTATCGAGGTCAAGTGCTCATGATCGGCAAAAACGCGCAGAATTACACTCAGTGCGATTCGATGTTGATCGGCGATCGATGCGCGGCCAATACCCTCCCCGACATTCAAGTGCGCAATTCCAGCAGCGTTTTGGAGCACGAGGCTTCGACCTCGAAACTCGACGAGGAAAAGCTCTTTTACCTGCGCTCTAGAGGTCTAGAACTAGAAGATTGCATCAATTTGCTCGTTACGGGATTCTGCAAAGACATCATCGACGAACTTCCCCTGGAATTCGCAGAAGAGGCGCAAAAGCTCCTCGCCCTGAAACTCGAAACTTCAGTGGGTTGATGAGCGCCACTGCAGCGCTTTACACCAAAGTACTTTAGCTAGTGATCTATGCTCAAAATTCGCGATTTGACCGCAAATACTGAAGGTCAACACATCCTCAAAGGACTCAATTTAACCATTGAGCCGGGGCAGGTTCATGCGATCATGGGCCCCAACGGCGCAGGCAAGTCGACACTCGCCAAAGTGCTCGCAGGGCACACCAGCTACGAAGTTACCGGTGGGCAACTGCACTTTCTGGGGAGCGATCTTCTCGATATGGAGCCAGAAGAGCGCTCGCGTGCTGGGCTCTTTATGAGCTTTCAATATCCACCTGAAGTGGGGGGAGTCACCTTATTGCAGTTTCTCCATGCGGCCCATTCGGCGCATGCCAAAGCGCGCGGGACTCCCGCAAAGCCCCTAGCGGAATTTAGGAAGCTTCTCGCCGAGCATCTCGAGGCGATGGAAATGAAGTCCTCTTTTCTGGAAAGAGCCCTCAATGAGGGCTTTTCGGGAGGGGAGAAAAAACGCAACGAAATCTTGCAGATGAGCCTCTTGCAACCCCGACTCGCCGTTTTGGATGAAACCGATTCGGGACTCGATATCGATGCTCTGAAAGTCGTCGCGGAAGGGGTCAACCGCCTGCGCAGCCCCGATACAAGCACTTTGCTAATTACGCACTACCAACGCCTCTTGGATTATGTGCGTCCCGACCTCGTGCATGTGATGATCGATGGACAAATCGTGCGGTCAGCTGGTCCCGAATTGGCTCTTGAATTGGAGCGCGAGGGCTATGAGCGCTTTGCTGGCCTCGCGCAAACCCCCGCGCAAAGTGTATGACATCTCCTTCCCCACCACTTCAAAGCTCCTCGCCACCTCGTTCGGCTGCCTTTGATCAGCTTATCAAAACGCTTGAGGAGTGGAGTACCTCGCTGCCAAAAGGCCCTTTACACCGCCTGCGCCGCGCTGGATGGGAGCGCTTACATGCGCTTGCGATTCCTAGAGCCCGCGCAGCTCCCTACCGCTCTTTGCGCCTTTCCACGCTCGCTGAATGCTCAGCGAGTTTGGTCGCGCCCATTTCGCGCGATGGAAACTTTACAGCTTTACCCCCCTTAGCCTCTTTCTCACCGCCAAGTGCTAAGTGTACTCTCACTTTGATCGACGGGCGCTATTCTCCAAAGCACTCCCAGCTCGAGCAACTGCCCCCCGATGTGGAGATCATCGATCTCGCTGCGGCATTTGGAGCGTTCGGCGCGCATATAAAGCGCCGCTCGGTCGATGAGGAGGGCGAGTTTTTCGCTCTTGCTAGTGCTGCACTTGCCCAAGAGGGACTCACCATCTACGTCCCTCCCGATTGCCGCGTCGAAGACCCACTGCACATTCACCATATCGCTACGGCTAATGCCAGCTCAGCATGTTTTTCGCGCATTCATCTCATCCTCGGCGCGCGCAGCTCGCTGCATTTGGGAATATGCGGCACGCGCAGTGGGCGCTGGCACAGCGAATATCTCGAGGTGACCCTCGAGGAGGGCGCTCGCCTAAAAGTCGATGAGCACATCATGAGCGCGCCAGAGGCTTTTTGCTTTCGACCGACGCGGGCGCTTTTGAAAAAAGATGCCGATCTCCAAGTGGCGAGTTTTACGCGGGGCAGCTTTTGCACTTGGCAGGATATCGACGTGCGTTTGCTCGGGGAGGGCGGCAATGCCGAAATCGCCGCAACACACGCGTTGGCGGGACGCGATCAGTCTACGACGAGTATACACGTCGCGCATCTCTCACCGGGAGCCATTTCTCAGCAATCGATACGCTCCGTGTTGGGGGGAAATGCAAAAGCGGCATTTCGGGGGAAGATCTTTGTCGCCAAGGGCGCCAGCCAAACGCGTAGCTACCAACGTCACAAAAACCTCCTCTTGAGCGACCAGGCGATCGCCGAGAGTCAGCCGGAACTCGAAATCCTCAACGACGATGTCAAGGCTTCTCACGGGGCCACCGCAGGGGCGCTCGACGAGGAGCAGCTCTTTTACCTGCAAAGCCGTGGCATTTCAGCTAAATCAGCTAAAGCCCTGCTCATTCAGGGATTTGTGGAAGAGGGACTTGCCCACATGGGGCTCGAGTTCGTGCGGGATGCGAGTCGCCGCGCGCTCGATGATTTTCCATGGGCATAATGCCAGAGCCGCGCATCGTAGATCGGCGTGCTGATTTCCCCCTACTTCAGCAGCGAGCCGGGGCCGGGGAACGTCCTCTCTGCTATCTCGATTCGGCAGCCACCGCGCAAAAGCCCCAATGCGTGCTCGATGCTCTGCACCATTTTTATGCCCATGAGTACGCTACTGTCCATCGAGGCGTTTACCGCCTCGCTCAGGAAGCCACTGAAAAATATGAGCGATGCCGCGCAAAGATCGCGCACTTTATCAGGGCAGATTCCGTCGACGAGGTGATCTTCACTAGGGGCACAACAGATAGCCTCAATTTGCTCGCCCAATCTCTTCGCCGCTCTGGGCGCATCGCGCAAGGGGATGAGATTCTCTTAAATCCTTTAGAGCACCACGCCAACCTCCTTCCCTGGCAAATGCTCTCGGCAGATACCGGAGCGCGTCTCGTGTCGATGCGCGCCGATGCGCAAGGAAAAATCGATTTAGATCACTTGGCGAGCATTTGCTCTGCACGCACGCGCCTTGTCTGCATTAGCCACATGTCAAACGTCACGGGTAATGTCTATCCAGGGCGCGAGATCGCCGCAATCG
>CAXTAX010000003.1:4146-13864 GCA_964241995.1 uncultured bacterium
GCTTCAGCAGGTCGCGCCAGCTCTCAAACGGACTTTTCAGAAACGGCAGAAACTTCTCCAGCTTGTTCCGGTTGTGCGTGATGAACTGGTGAAACCGCCGCGCATCCTCGGGCGAGATCGCCGCAATCGCCCGCGCGCGCTCACCAGCGTGGATCGTTGTAGATGGAGCTCAGAGCGCCGCGCATTTACCAATCGATGTGAAAGAGCTCGGGTGCGATTTTTTCTGCTTTTCGGGGCACAAACTCTACGGTCCAACCGGTGTGGGTGTGCTTTGGGGATGCTTAGACTATCTCCACCTACTCCCTCCCGCCACGGGGGGGGGACATATCGTGGAGAAAGTGCAGTGGAACGAGAGCACGTATGGCCCCCCTCCAGGGCGCTTTGAGCCCGGCACTCCCCCAATTGCGGAAGTTGTGGGGTTGCTCGCAGCGATTGAGTACCTCGAAAGTTTCGAGGTGGGGAAAATCGCTGCCCATGAGGCAGCTTTGACCGCGCATTGCTGCCGAGCTCTCGGGCAAATGCCGGGCATGCGCTTTATCGGGGAGCCTGTGGGTCCGATCGTGAGTTTTGTCATCGCGGGGGTGCACGCGCTCGATTTAGCGACCTGGCTCGATGTCGAGGGAATTTGCATTCGCTCAGGGCATCACTGCGCGCAGCCGGCGATGGAGCATTTCCAAGTCGCCGCTACAGCGCGTATTTCCTTTGGTCTCTACAACGCTCTTTCTGAGGTCGATCGAGTTGCTGAATCGCTTCATCGAGGTGTTGAGATGCTCACCTGAAAATGGAGTAAAACTAACCCAGATTTTAATGTAAGTTTAGCTTTGACTTACAGATAGGTGTAAAAGTTGCTATACCAAAACACAATGGAGTTCTCACGAATCAATTGAGCTTTTTACCATTGGATGAATCATGATCCACTTTATTGTGTTGGCCTATGAGCATTAAGTGTACTATTTTGGTATACAAAGCGTCATTTGATTGCTCAATTTTTTCGTAAACTTTTTCAAACTTTCTGTCAACTTCTTTAAATTGCTGATTTGTTTCGGCTCGTTCCTCCTTAAATTGATTAGCCGTTTTCTCTTGTTGCTCCTTAAATTGATTAGCCGTTTTCTCTTGTTGCTCCGTGAACTTACTATTAAGAGTATCCAGTATTTTGTATGTAACGCCAAATACCGTTACAACTGCTCCGCCGAATCTCAAATAGGGTGTAAGGTTTTTTAGTTTTTCAAACGTTCCAGAAGTTTGAGATTGACTAGAGTTTACATCTGCCCTGCCCGTCTGTTCACTAGTTTGGCTCATCGCCCTCTGAGAAAAGCTTTTAGTGTAATTTGGAAGTAATGGAAATTTTTTAGTGATTGATTGTATTCTCACAATTTTAACCTCCTGTTTTAAGATTTACATCAAATTTTCTATAACTTGCTGAGCACTGCATAGCGTAGTAGACTAAGCTTCTAAGGAGCTTGACCGTCTCATTTTTCTTTGTTGTGCGCCAACTTTGGCCTATGCGCAGCATGCACTTGAAAATTAAAATAAGTGAGATGAAGTATTTTGCCAACGTATTTCTACGCGCAGGGCAAGCCTAGCTTTCATAGGCCCAACATGTTTTGAGCCTTGATTTGTTGAAGCCATTTCGGGGTGTAGAGCATCGAGCACTATCATGCGATTCCTAGAAAAAAAACTGATGCCTTTTTTTCGTTTTTTCAGAGTGAATTTTCTTGTGGATTGCATTGACTCGCTCAAACAAATCGGACAACTCGCATTTCGCACTACGATGCCAAAAAGTATACCAAGCTTTGGGGCTGTAGATGTAAGCCGCCCAAAAAAAAGACAGCTGTAATAGAAGCAGCAATCTCTATTTGCAATCCGCCAGATTTCGGGGTCAAAAGTTTGTTCGCTCTAAGATTCCAGTAACTCAGAAGTCCGCCACCTACTCCGCATTGAGCACGCACGCGTCGCGAAGCCAATGCCATTTCGGCCGCGTAGGTCTGGTTCTTGATCAGGGTGATCGTCTTGCCCTTTTCCGCTGCAAACAGCTCGCTGACGTGTCTATCGAGCAAATTGAGCTGACCGATAGGGAGGTGTGAAAGTAGGGAGTTGAATGATCTAAAATCGAAAGTGTGGGAAGCCACATTTTTATCGAGGTATTCCTTGGCTTTTGTCAACACCAGTGAGTCTAAATCAATGAAACCACTGTAATTGTCGCGCAAATCGCAATATAATTCTCGCTGCTCCAAAACGTCTGGATCTTGTGCATCTCGGTAGCGCAACGCTTCATCGGTAAGATGGGTATACCTGGTGGGAGTCGCCATGAATTCCTCACCGTTGAAGATAGATTCATTTGAGAGGGTGCACAGCTGAAGCGATTGTCAATTGAAGAGTTTGCTCGTTTTCTCACAAGGTCAATGCGATTTGCATTCGATCGTAGATGGGGGCTTATATTTTGAGCAAGACCTGTTGAGACTTTTTGGGTTGGGGAGATAAAACTTTCCGCAAAGAGGTCTCAATGGAGATTCTAGCGAACTAAACTTCGCTGGGCAGTAGCTAAAATAAGTATTTTGGGAAGAGCTCTTTAGATGATGATGCGTGCAATCAAGTTCTAATTGAGGCCAAAAGACCCTTGTTGATAGGATGTTGATGTATGGGCGGCGCGCAAAAGCATTTGAATGCCCAATGAGGGGCACTCTGCGCGTGAAGGATCGTTGTCAGACTCCTAACGCGTTATCAAGGCGCTCACCTGAAGGTGGCGACGAACTCCTCTACCGATTGCGCCCAGGCGTATTCCTCTTTTTCCATGCGCTGGAGAATATAGTTCCAACCGGCAAAGAGGACGACGAGGGCCAAGAGGGCTTTGAGTCCCTGGGAGAGAAAAGAGATCTGTACTTGAGGGGCGAGGCGATTGACGATGCCGAGGAACATGTCGGTCATCAGCAAGATGATCAGCGAGGGGGCGGCGAGTTGAATGCCGAGCATAAACACTTGACCGAGGAGCTCTTTGATGCGCGCATAGGAAGGAGATTGCATGCCCCCATCCAAAAGCGCGCGGGGCAAAAATCCGTTGAGGGGGATCAAGTCAAAGGATTTGGCCACCGCATCGATGTAGATGAAGGGAATGTTGCTGCTCCAGCACATGTTGACGGTGAGGTAGACGAAGAGAATGCCGAGCAAGCTGTCTTGAATCTGCAAGACGGGGTCGGTGAGCATGAGGCTCGAAGCCCCTCGCTGGTGATCGATCAGCGTGCCCGCCATCATGAGCACGTAGGAGGGAAGGGCCACCATCGTGCCCATGAGATACCCCAGGAAAAACTCTTTGAGGACGTACCCGAAAAAGAACACCGAGAGCTCCATTTCCTGCGCCGTGGAGGCGATCTGGGGAGCCATGAACAGGAAGAGGCCGATGGAAATGCCGACCTTCACCGGTGCGGGGAGGGTCTTCGATCCAAGAAAGGGGTTGAGGTGCACAAAGGGGACGATGCGGCAGAGGGCGAGAAAGAAAAAGGGCACCAGCACCCCACTCATCTCGATGAGATCCCGATTGCCCGAAAGGTATTGGAGATAGCCCGTTGGCTCCACAGCGTTTCCCAAGTCTTAGCTTCCCACAATGCGGGAGAAGTTGTGAAAGATTTCCGAGCCGTACTGCATGATCTGGGCCCCGAGCCAGCCCCCGAGCAGGATCAGCGTCAACGTCGTGGTGATGAGCTTCACGGTGAAGGCCAAGTTCTGCTCTTGAATTTGCGTCGCCGCTTGAAAAATTGCGACCCCCAGACCGAAAAACAAGCTGATCAAAATCGGCGGCGCCGAGAGAATCAGGATGAGGAGCAAAGCCTTATAAGCGAGATTGACGATTTGGGCCTGAAACATAGCGCGCGGTGCAGTTATTTATAGCTGGCGATGAGCCCTTCGGTCAGAAGCGTCCAACCATCGAGCATGACGAGGAGGAAGATCTTGAGGGGCATGGAAATGGTCACAGGCGAGAGCATCATCATCCCCATGGCCAAAAGGATGTTGGAGACGACCAGATCGACGACGAAAAAGGGTAGGAAGATGAGGGTGCCGATCTCAAAACCCCGCTTGACCTGCGTGGTGATGTAGGCAGGTACCAAGACGATGAAATCCTCGGTGGCGATGAGTTTCTGGTAGCGCTCTTCCGTGGACATGCGAAAGGCAATTTTGTAGAAGTTCTTGATGTGCGTATCGTCGGTGTTTTTGCGCAAAAAATCACGCATCGGCTCCTTACAGCGCTCGAAGATCTGCAAGATGTATTTCGGCATATCTTGCGAGGCCAAAGCGGGCGGGTGTTGCTCGGCCATGAAGACGCTGGCTTGCTCGTACATCTGCAAGCCGACGGGAAACATGACGAAGAGACTCAAGATAATGGACACTCCGTTGACGACTTGGTTGGGGGGCACTTGCTGCACGCCAAGGGCGTTGCGCAAGAGCGAAAAGACCATGGCGAATTTTGCGAACGGGGTGACGAGCATCAACACAAACGGAACAACCGCTAGTATGCTGAGGCCGATCGCCTGCGCGGCGAGTCCCGGAGTATCGCTTGCCTTGAGCCCCCCCATATCATCGCCTGAAACGAGTGCTTTCTTGCTCTTTGTGGGCCCGCTTTGCGTGCGTTTATTAGCGCTCGCCCTCGCCGTAGCGGCGATCGGCATGACGACTGCTGGGGCGTGGAGCGCCTCGCTAACCGACCAGCTGGGCACGTGCACGGCTGGCGCAATGGCCCAGCGAGGGCTCTGCTCGGCGGTCTCGTCAGCAGTTCCAAGGGCGAAGTCATGCGCCGCTCCTGCAGTAAAGAGGCACAGTACCCCCAAGATGAAGGGGGCTAAACGCGCTCTATTCATAGTGGCTGGCCTCCACTTTGAAGCTGTGTTGCAAAGGCTTTTTCCAAAGAGCGCCACACTTTGTCGACGTCGGAGTTGTTGATGATGCCTCGTTCGGTTTCGATGGTGTACCCCCCTTGGGGTAATTCCGCTTTCGATTGAATGGAGAGGACGTCTAACTGCTCGAAGAGAGCTTTCAGGCGCGGCTTTTGCGCGTCGAGCAGGTCGTAATCGTGGCGACTGCAGTGGATGATGATGCGCCGGTGCTGGCTAACCGCTCTCAGGGTATGGGCGACGATGTCGGCGAACGTCTCGGGGGTGGCATCCAGCTGTTTGCCCACAACTGCTTGCGCTGCCTTGACGGCGACTTTAGCGATGAGTTGCTCGTAATTTTGGCGAATTTTTTCGATCTCTTGCTCCAGCTGAAAAACTTGAGCGGTCCATGCTTGCAATCCCCCCTCAAAACCCTCCTGCTGCGCTTTTTCTTTGGCCAGTTCGATTTCGCCGACGATTTCTTTGCGGTACTCGAGCGCGTCGCGCTGCACCGCGTCCAGCAATTGGCGCGATTCCATGAGCTTTGTAAATGCCTCTTCGGGAAGAATTTTCTGTCCCGGGCGTAGCTCTACATCTTGGGTGTGCAGGAGGCTGAAGAGCTTTTTCGATGCCATACTCGGAAATTTTCGAGGTTTAGGGAACTATTGTACCCGTTGAGGAGAGTATTGCGACGATATAAAATCGCTTGCTTTAGCCGCAAGGCGCCTGAGCGTTTGTGTGATTTGATCTTGATTAAAGCGCTTTTTGCCCACTTGTTTGAGCGAAAAGCGAAATTGCGTCGAGGTGGCCAGGTCGAGCTTCAGACAAATGTGGTCCAAAAATTCTTCTTCTGCATCTTTGAGCATTTGCGCCAGGCAGTACAGTCCGAAGTGATGCAGTAAGGGCTCGAAGCTCGCGAGTTTCCAATCCCATTGGTACAGCGGGAATTGAATGGCGGTGATCGAAGCGGTTTGCTCATTGATATCTGACTGCAAATAGCGCATATAGGCGAGCAATGTGGCTCCATTGCTGGCCGCTTTAACGGCCTCTTTGAGACTTTCTCGCTTTTCTCGTTCGATCATGTGTTTGAGGGGCGTGAAGAGCGTGTGTAGCGCCATCAGGTCCGTCAAAAGAGAGAAATCGCGCGCTGTAAATTCTAGGAGATAGTCAAAGGGCGTTGGCGTTAAGAGCGCTGTTGGTCGCAGTTTTTGGATGCCCAAATGGTCGATGAAACGGCGGCGAAAAAACGTGCGGCTCATCTCAGAGGGCCAAGGGGGCAGTGGGGTAAAGTGGGGATCATCACTTAAAAGTTTTGCCAAATCCTCCGCCAGAAAGCTCCAGCAGCGGCGACGTTCGGGGTCGGAAAATGAGGTGAGGCGCGCTTTAATTTGCTGCGGGTGCCAGAGCGCCAAATGGTGCTGGACATCCGATAAAAGCGCCGCCGAAGAGATGGGCTTGCTAGGGGGCGCGATGGCTCCAAATGCCTGTTGCTCTTCTTTGGGTAATTCCCGTTCGATGAGGGACTGGTCGAGGCCAAAGCATTGCCCGAGTGCGCGCAGATAGATTCCGACGCCTCCCCCGAGCGTTGCACTGTCGGCTCGCTCTGCGTTCACCTTCCGCCTCTAGGTGGGGGAGCAGGTGGCGGCGATGTGGGAGAAGCGCGTAATGGGCCCGTAGCGGAGGCGGTTGGGGGCGCTGGTGGTGCGTTGGGTCCTTGAGGGGCAGAAGAGCCGCTCGCTGGCTCCGCAGAGGAAGTGTCGCCTGCTTCATCACTTGGCGACTTGGTGTCCTCTTCACCTTGGGACAGTTTTAGAGGGGCCCAATCGAGCAAGGCTTTGAGTCCGTCAGAGCTCGTCAAAATTCCCTGCAGTTTCCAGATGACCCACATTAGAGAAAACCCCAGTAGGGCGATGAGCGCGATGAGCGAGCCAAAGAGGAGACGAAACGCCCCCGTCGATCCCCGCGCGATGCGCAGGCCCCAAATGCGCGTCAACATCTCCTCGGAGGAGACCCCGGCACCCGTAGCTCCATCTCGATGGGCAACGCGATCCCGGATGAGGGGAGACGTCGTCAAACCCCAAACCGGGAATGCTTCCCGAGACCAATCGTTTGACCTTGTTTTCCAGCTGCGAGTTGGGATCGTCCAACACGCCGTTGTGCTTGATATAGACCGATGCAGTGACGGGTTTGGGTTTGGTTTGGCCCGGTATGCCTTCTTCTTGGGGAATCGACAATTGTACGTCGGCATCTAGCACCCCGTCGATTTTACGAATCGTATTGGCGATTTGATCGGCTAAGCCCGCCTGATAGCGCACCTGCTCTTCCATCTCGGAGGAGACCAAGCCCTGCTTGCTAAATAAGCTCAGCAACGTTTGACCGCGTCGCCTGGGCAATCCATTGGCATTGAGAAAGGCGAGGGCTTCAAAGCGCTTTGAAGTGGGCACGGCGAGGTTCCACGTCACGACTTTGGTGCCACCTGACCCGCTGACGTTTTGTTGCTTTTCGGCGTAGACGCTGTGGGTATTGAGGAGGACGAGCATCTCGTTGGCTTCTCTTTCGTCTAAATCGTTGACGATGACAAGCGATGGATCGCAGCCGGTCAGCATTAAGCAAAAGAAAAGCGGAAATACCCAATGGCGCAAGAGCGCCAGACTTTGGACCCACGCCCAGACCGCCACCGATTGCGCGCTCTCGCGCTTAGGGGAATGCGTTCGATGCGAGCTCTGTCGTCGCTTTGGCTCTGGCATGTAGCCCATCTCCACTTGCAGCATTTTCATGAGGCTATACTATCCCAAGGTATTATTGAAAAGAATCCACCGAACTGATAGCAATGCCTCGTAAGACAAAGCGTCTGCTTTGCGCAGATTAAAAACCTTTGTCCCCTTTAGCGCGTTTCTAAGATCTTCATCGTTGCTTTTGATTCAGCGGGGACATTTCCCAAAAAGTCGTTTTGCAGCGCGCCTGTGCTTCTCATAGTTGCCAGGTTTGAATGACCTCACGCACATCATGCCGCAAGAGCTGTGGAATCGATTCGTCGTCTTGCAGGCGCTGAAATGAAGCGGCGAGACTGGTGCCGGCGAGTCCCTCGCAGATCATGACTAAGAAGTTTGCGAAACCAGAGCGTTCTCGCACCCGCTCATCTGTGAGGAGGCGAAAGCCAGTTGCAGCGACTTCAAAATCCCTACGGAAATGCACAAGTGCAAGTGCAGCTTTTTGATTTTCTTCTGTGATCGGCAGCATCTGAAGTTTGTCGAGTAGATAATCGCGGCTGGGCTCGCCGATCTTACGCAGGGCTTCGAGCACGACATCTTCGGTGAAAAAACTCAAGTTGCCCAGCTGGGCAAAGAGCGCGGGGATGGCGCGAGGATCTTTGATCAACCCCAGACACTTGGCAGCGAGCTCGGGTGCGAGTCCAAACCCAGGGTAAAGTGGGTCGTAAAACTCGCGGGCGCTAAAGAGCTCAATTAATGGGGCAACGGCGTCGCCACCTAGCTGCTCCACTGCGCGCAGTTGCTCAATGGGTTCTTCGCGATCAGAGAGGATCAGCCGCGCAAGAGAGTGCTCCGCGCTGCGAGGGTTCTGGCCGAGCGCCAGGCGCGTGCGCACAGAGTGGTAAGCCCCTTGCGCGCTTTTGAGACGCGCATTTTGCAGTGGATTGAGAAGCAGCTGCGCCAAGTCCATGCCGAGTTTTTGCTCGATGCGTGCCAATTTTTCGAGCCTAGCGAGCGGGAATTCGATCTGAATGCCCTTTCCCTCGCTGCGGTAATAGGCGATCATCGTCGCGAACTGCCCCCCAAAATGGCTGTTGCGATGCAGGAGAATTTCGCAGTCGAGGTGATTTTTTAAAGACAAAACGTCGACGTTGCTATGCATAAGGGAATTAGGGCTCTTTGATGCGAAGATAGACGACGGTTTGAACGTGCGCGAGGGCTTTATGCCTTAACCCTCGCGCCGCAGCATTTGCATGGGTCGCGCAGAGCCCTTTTTTATAAGGCTCTCATCATTTGGACAAGCTCTTTGTGCGCGCGTCAAAGTAGAGCGAAGGGGGCTCCGTGATACGTCCGCAAGAGCTCAATAGCTTTGCTGCCCTTGGCACGCTCGAGGGTGCCGTACACCAGTCATTCCTGAAGGGGAGCTCAAGCTCGGTCAGTGCGAGAACCTGCAACGAAGCACCGGGAATTGTGGAGAAATTGCTTGTCCGCAGCGCTTTGTTGCAAAGTTCTAATGTGGGCCCAATCGCGAGTTCATTCTGCATGGCAGCGGCCATTTGCGCAAATGGCTGCTTTGCGAGAACATTGATGTTGCGGCAGTTAAGTGTGATGCGAGGCATTTAGGAGTGCGCGAGGAAGCTAAAAAGGATTGTGGACGAGAATCGCAACTAAATTGTAATATGGAAAATTTTCATAAAATTATTTTTTTTATTGATAACTAACAGCCTAATAACGCATATGGAAGGCCAAGCCCCATAGTTTCAATTCAGTGCCCGCTTGAGCGAGTTGTAAATGATGAAAAGATGCCGATCCAATTTTGTAGTTAGACGCTTGTGAAGATGAGTGCACGAAAAAAAACGAAACTCTGTTGGCACTGCCACGGGACGATCCCAGCTGATGTGACCCATTGCGCCTACTGTGGTGAGCGTTGCGAATCTCCCAAGCCCGAAGCGCCCCCCTATTTCCCCCCCTATCCAGGCAGTGAAGCGCCGACTGCAGCACAGGACGATACGGCTTTGCAAGGCGATTCGGCGACTGAGCAGCTCGCTCACTCGAAATCGCTCGCTGATGGACTGCTGGATTTTTGCGCGCCTTTGCAAAAGGCTTGGCGCCGATCTGGCCTCGCCACCCTTTTGCCCGCTCTACTTT
>CAXTAX010000004.1:0-13372 GCA_964241995.1 uncultured bacterium
CACTAGTACCTCCAGCAAAGAGCGCGCTGCGCCCTATTGCCCCTTGTTCCCTTCCATTAGCAGAAGCATCATTTTCGTGCAGGCACTCTATCACTTCAATTGCCGCGCGCTGCGCGCTCTAGCCGCTCTAAAATTGCCGGCCAAAGTCCCCCATCTGGCAAATTGAGATCGACAAAAGCAGCGGAGATTTGGCACAGGTCTAACTCCCGCAATACCCCAAATAGGCGCTTGGCAGCCCCCTCATCATCATCGCTCGTTCCAAGAGAAAAAAGGCGTGCGCAATTAGGATAGGTGCGATCGGAAAATCCGACCACAACGCGAGGGTCGGAGGCCTGCTCGATGCGCGCATGCAAACGAGCTTTCGGCGCGTAATGAGGAAAATGGCACCCGGGACAAACGACTTGCTCACTCGCATCTACGGCGAGAGGGACTAACTTTAGCGCCCGATGTATTTGCTCAAGGGTGAGGGCTCCTGCGCGCAGCTGGTAAAGACGCTGCTCTTTCCACCCTAAAATCGTCGATTCGATTCCCCGCGCGCAGTGCCCACCATCGAGTATGGGAAAATCATTCCCAAAATCGGCCTCAACATGATCGGGATGCGTCGCAGAGGGTCTACCCGAAAGGTTCGCAGAGGGGGCGACGAGCGGTCCACTTTTGCGTAACAACGCGCAGGTCAAAGGATGATCGGGAACGCGAAAACAGGCGGTGGGTAAACCCGCGCAGATAAGGGGGTGGAGACTCCCCGCCTTTACGGGGAGCACGAGGGCTAAGGGGCCCGGCCAAAAATGTCGCCCCAAATTCTCCAACATGGCCTTGTGGCCAAACTCCGAAGCGAGAAAGGGGGTCAGTTGTTGCGCATCTCCCAAATGCACGATGAGCGGATTCGCGCGAGGCCGTTTCTTTCGAGAATAAATCTGCTCGATCCCCTCGGGGCGGTCGATACGCGCAGAGAGCCCGTAAACAGTCTCGGTGGGAATCGCGCAGACTTGTCCATCTCGCAGTAGACTCAGAGCTCGTTGAAGGGTCACGCGCATCGGGAAGGGAAGTGGTGGGGAGCCTATCCAAAGAGTACTTTGCACTTCACAACGAAGCGCTGCAGCGAGCGTCATCATAGACCTACGCCGTTAAAAACGCTGGGCATTTTTCCGATCGAACCACAAAGAGAGGATCAGCCGTGGAAAACCGCCATGTGGCTGGCAATCAATCGCTGACGTGACGAGTTCGGCTGTTGGGTGAAAGAACCGACTTAAAAGGCTCGTGCACCCCACACTTAGCATTACCCAAGAGCTAATGAAGGACGCGTCATTTTCTCGATTGAGACGTGTGAGGTGGAGATTGTCTAGATGCAGAAATCCCTTTGATTGGTCAAATTGAATATTCTTGAGCAAGTTCGGGACCGTGAAAAGTCCTTGGACATCCCCTTTACAGTTTCCTTGCTCCCAAATCGAGCTAACAGCTTGTACAGCGCAAATTGCTTATCTAAAAATCCCAAACACTATAAACGTTGAGTGATCCATTCTGCTTCAATGGGTATTCATCACGAAGCCCAATCATCTATTTGTGCACCCCAAAGTTCCATCGAACTGCGTTAGCAAAGAATCAAGGCTGTATACGCTATCAAAACCCCGTAACGATACTCAAGATCGATGCGCAATTAGTGGAAACCTAGGCATCGAAGAGTCTAACGAGCGATTCAATACAAGCTTAAGGCAATTTCCAATGCACTTAAGAAATCCAATACATTTGAAGTAATTTTAATAAAAACTAGAGGGTCAAATGAAAATTTACAACTTGACAGTACCCCAGCATTTCAATAGCTTGATGATCAATGAACTTTGAAAATATTAATTTACCCGGCAAGCCTCGAATTTTTAATAAAATTGCACAAAATTTTGATCGTAACTTCAAGATTGCTACGAATAAAATTTAATGCGTCAGACGCTAACGCACAAGAAAACAGACTCGTTACCACTTTAAAGGAAAAACCTTGAGACTACGTATCCCCCTGTTTAGTCTAGACATCCAAAATGTGGGTGTGCTGATTGTTTCACTGAGAGGCAAGTATCCAACTTTAGAATTTTTAAGGCAAGGAACATGGCCTGCATTTAGTATTAAACCATCAATCTAATACGTACTGAGAGGACTAACGCGTTGCTAACGAAACGCACATCGAAATTCTTTGCTATCTTATTAAAAATAACCCAATTGGATTGTCTCTAAGCGAAACAAAAGTCTATCGCCAATGTTGCGCAGAATGCGCGAATTGTGGTCAGCAATCCTTTCTGGGTCACAGCGTGGATAGACCTTGGCATCCAGCGCGCAAGTTTGCTGAAAACCGTTTCAATGCCACCTCGTAAGCTCTAAAGAGAAAGCCAGTCTTAAATCTCCTAGGGATGGCGTATGTTTTGGCGACGATCGGCGATGAGGCGAATTCCAGAGCGTTTAAGCTTTTATTCCAGAGATTGATCTAGGTAGGCCGCATCACCGTAAAGCCGGCTGTTTCTCGGGAGTAACTTGAGGTTCATTTGCCTGAGGAGGGTAAGGTCATGGGTGCTGCCCGGCCCGATGTGGCAGTGGCAGGGCGCACCTTGAGCGATGGTGACCATAGAGAGTTTGAAGCCGTAGAAAAATTCCCGTTTGCTGGCGGTGTAGCCTCTGTAAGCTTCCCCCTGACAAAGCCGGGAACGCCAAATAGGGATATTGTGACAGACTTTGAGAGGAAAGCTGTCGATGAGGAAATCTTCAGTGTGACCGATATGAGGGCCTTTACGATGGTATTAACGCAGAAGACCTTTGAGCTCGGGGAAAGATCCTTGGCTTTTGAGAAAATCTCTGGCGGCGGTTAAATTTCCTCCCATAAGTCGACAGGCCACGAGAACGACGGTCAACGCCTCATTGGGATTGCTAAAGAAGTATACCGCCATCCTTGAATAATTCTACTCAGTTGTAAACCAGTTGAGTTAAAAATATTTTTATAAAATGTTAGCTACAATTTTATTTCAAGACACTTTTTGCGACTTGCCGATTCCACTATTCGGGAACTTTTCGAAAACCTCTCACTGGCTTCGATTGGAGATGTAAGGCCGAAGCCTTAAAGATCCGTTAAACTATGTGCTATACACGAGCGTTTGCATGTTGCCTTGTATCAATCCCGCATCAAATGCTGGGAATAAATATCGGGCCAAGAATTTACGACAGCACGAAGGTTTTTTCAAAAACTGCCCCATTTGGCAGAGCAGTGGACTGTAGCTCAGCAAATTTGACGCAAACAATTAGGTGAAAACGGGATTGGCAACCGACGATCTCATGACCGCTACAGCGCTTAGCATATGATGTATTAGAATAATGTTAGTTTAATATATGGAGTAAATTTGTATATTTAATTAAAAATCTTGGGATTTTTTGGCTCTATGAGTGTTTCGAATCGACTGTCATCTCGAGATACTGCCGCAATGGCCGTACAAATTTCCGACTACGTCGATCGCGTTGCGATTAAAAAAGGGGAATTTGAGAAGGTCGCAAGCGCCATTAAAAACGTCTTTAGTTCGATGACCAATCTCAGCGACCATGAGCTCAAGGCGAGGATCAGCCGAATCGGTCGCATCACCGACTTATCCGAAACCACAAAAAGTTCGCTGAAAGAGCGATTGAGCTCGGTCGCAGAGATCTACAATGAACCCGAATCCTGGGTCAACAAGCCCCAACAGTATGTAGCCCTCAAAGCCTTTGTCCTCGACAGTGTCAAACGCAAGGCCGAACAGTTGGCGCATTTCTCAGATGGTGAAAAAGATCGCTACATCGGCGATTTAGCGGCCCAGCAAGATCAATCGCGGGCAACGCAAGCGCTGTTGCAAAGCGCACGCGCAACAAGGAGCAATGTGAGCTCTACGCTCAACGATGATCAGCAGCATGAGGAAATCACTCTTCGCAGCTACATCCTGCAAAAGGGGTTGGGCAATCTAAGCGATCCGACCATTCCGATGCACGACGATACAGAGCTACTACGCGTTCTCGCTCAGACGAAGGAGCATCGCTCGATCTTAGAAGATTTGCCCAAGTTGTTTACAAGCAGTAAACCGGCGGCGCTGGTTTTGCTCTCAGAATCGCTCAAGCAACTCTCCGACTTCGCTCCCGAACTTCGAGACGACGAAGAAGTTGTGCTCGCCGCAGTCCATCAAGACGGAACCGCGCTGCAGTTTGCAAGCACAAGACTCAAAGGGGATAAAGACGTCGCATTTGCGGCTATGCGCCAAGATCCCTCGGCGCTTCGCTTTGCGGGCGATGCCCTTCAGACAAATGGGGAGTTCATGCGCACAGCCAGCGCCATGCTCGAAGGAGCCTACAAGCGGACCACATCGAATTGAGTTGCACAATACGCGTGGAGATTGCCCGTGCAAATCCCCTTGCCCCCCTTTGCCCTGAGTGCGGTCTCTAAAAGAGGGTACGTGATGAGGGTTTAGCTGGGGCAAAGGGTGACAAAGGCCTTTTTTTAATGGAGGGTTTTTTGTACATTTGTCGGCGTAGTTTTTCCAAAGAGCGAAAGAGTGCGATGCGCATTGGCGCATTGGCAAGTAAAGCTCAGAATCCCCCACACGCCTCACCGCTTTGAGCTTCCAAGCAATCGCCGTTTTGATCGGCCGACTTTTCGTCGTCATCGATCCCCCAGGCAACATCCCCCTATTTTTAGCCGCTTTGCGTACAGTTCCAGAAAAGCGAGGGCGTGCCATCATCTTGCGCGAGATGCTCATCGCGTTGGCGATGATGGTGCTCTTTGCGCTTTGCGGTGGCGAAATGCTCGCGATGCTCGGCATCGATTTGAACTCGATCGGAATTTCGGGGGGCATCGTCTTATTTCTCATCGCCCTCAAAATGCTCTTTCCGGAAACGCACGGGCCAATGGTTTCCCCGCAAAGCGGTGAACCCTTCATCTTTCCTCTAGCCGTTCCCCTCATCGCCGGCCCCTCGATTTTGGCGACCTTAATCGAATTGGTGCGGGTTCAGTCTCTAACGCTTGTCCTCGTAGCCCTCGTGGGGGCTTGGATCATCTCAACAGCAATTTTGTTGGCCTCAAGTCGATTGCAACGCGCGCTCGGAAAAAGTGGGCTAGCGGCTTGTGAGAGGGTGATGGGGCTCATTCTCCTCTTGCTCGCCGTGCAGATGTTTCTCGACGGCATTCGAGCCACTTTTCCCAATACGCTCTTCGCCCACCTCAACACCTAAGTCCCCCCATGTTTGAACTAACCCTCAAATTCTTCGCTATACTCAACCCTCTTGGATGCATGGCTCAAGTCGTGAGCTTGTTGCGCCATTTTCCTTTAAAGCGTCAACGCCAAATCATCGCGCGCGAGGTCCTCATCGCCCTCGCAATTCTCCTGAGTATCAATTACTTGGGAGATCGCGCCCTCGCGTATTTAGGCATACAGATCACCGCTTTGCAGATCGGAGGGGGATGCATTCTATTTTTGATCGCTCATTCCATGCTTTTCCCCTCAGAGCCCCCAACCGAGGAGGCCACGGATACCCCACGCGAAACGAGCGAGCCCTTCATCGTCCCCCTGGCAATTCCCCTAATCGCCGGACCCGGTATTCTCTCTAGCATTCTGATCGAAGCGGAAAAATGCCCAGCGCATATCGTCACTAGCGCTCTGCTGCTCGTTTGGTCCATCAGCGCGGCGATCTTGCTACTGGCGCCTCAAATTGGACAGCTCCTGGGGAAAAAGGGACTCGAAGTCCTCGATCGCTTCGTCGGATTGCTGCTGATCTTGATCTCGGTCAATATGATCCTCGAGGGCTTGAAAACACATTTTTTCGCGAATTGATGCCACTCCCCTTCTGCCCTCTATAAATTCAGGATCACTGCTTTTCTCATAGCCATGCAAAGTGGGTCACAAACAAAATGCCTCAGTATTGTCGCAAAACGTCAAAAAAGCGCCGTCTAGCCTATACCTCGCGCGCTGTTTCCAAGCGCCACCAAACTGAGGCCGAGCTTGTTGGATGAGTATTTCCAAGCGCAATCAACCCTGCTGGTGTGGAAGCGGGAAAAAGTGGAAGCACTGTCATTTTCCAACCCAAGGTGCACTCGGGACGCGGGAAAGAGTCAATCGGTGGGGCGTCATCCTCAAGACCGACGAGCAAATTGCAGGCATTCGAAGCGCCTGCAAACTCGCAGTACAGATCTGCGATGAGCTTTGCGCACGCGCTGTAGTCGGCACGCACTTGCAAGAGCTGGAACGCTATTCCCAAATGCGGCATCGCGAGCTCGGCGCGCGCCCCGCCCCTTTGCACTACGGCGATCCCCCCTTTCCAGCAAGCATTTGCATCTCGCTCAACGACGTTGTCTGTCACGGCATTCCAGACCAAACGCCCTTGCAGATCGGCGATATTCTCAATATCGATGTAACGGTGCACTTTCGGGGATACTTTGGCGATTGCAGCAAGATGGTCGCTCTCTCGCCTTGCAGCGATGAGCGCACACGCGTTGTCGAAACAAGTCTTGAATGCCTACGGCAAGCCGTAAATGTGCTCCGCCCCGGCGGAACGGTCGGAGAGATCGGCACTGCCATCGAAAAGTGCGCTCATGCGCGCCATTGCAGCGTTGTCGATGTATTTGTGGGGCACGGCATTGGCCTCGGCTTTCACGAACCTCCCAATATTCCCCACTATGCCAACCAGAGCAAAGTAGCCCTCTCTCCTGGTATGGTTTTCACCATTGAACCCATGATCAACGCCGGCGTTAAAGAAGTAGAGATCGATGCAACGGACTGTTGGACGGCCAGAACACGAGATCGCCGCGCGAGTGCGCAATGGGAGCATACCTTGCTGATCACCGAGCAAGGGTGCGAAGTCCTGACCCCTTGGCGAGGTTGGTAGGGTTCAAGTTCCCGATGTTCGTTTGTATACGCTCATTGTGTTCAAGAACTTGAACAGAACCGATATGTGTTCAACTAAGGGGGGGCATGTCGCTTTCGATTTGCCCCTCGAGATAGCTTAAAGCTCTTTGCAAGAGATACGCCGCGAGCAGGGCATCTCCTTCATAGGTACATTCAACGGACATTTCCCCATCTTCTGTCGGAGTGGAGCACCTCACTGAGACGGAGCACGTAGAGTTTGCGTCATCTGTGATGCATCGTGTCGATCTCGAACTAGGCTGGACGTTCATAGCGCGTTTCCTCGGGTGAATTTCTCAGTTTCAAACTGCGGAAGCGCTAAGCGATCTCAAAAACGAACAACTTCGCGCAGAGGGAATTCGACGATCGAGTCGAGATGTGAGAGGTTGGGTAAATTCACCGAAAAGACTATTAGCTATGGATACTTTCGAGGACCCGAAGAAGGGAATAAGCGCACGGAAGTTCAAAAGAGAACTTTACGGACAAAGCAAATTTTACCGAATCGCCGCAATTCCCAACAGCGGGAATTTATCGCGCGCGAATGGGACTGTCCATGGCGCCCCTTTAACCGAGCTCTTCAGCTGTGCGCTGCGATCTGGTGACCCAGGTGAGCCCCAAGAGGATAAAGGCGAGAACAAACGCGGCCCATTTAGAGCTATAGCGCCGAGAAAAGTAGAGCTTTCCGCTCCACTTTAGACGCGTGGAAAGCGCGGAGCTTGGGCGAAGCCCAAAACTCTCGGCGAGTTCGCGCACTTTGATGAGATGAACCAGGGGCACGCGCTCCTTGGCGAGCCGCACCATGACCGAATCGTGTAGTTCCTCGGAAATTGGGGCAGAATCACGATTGAGACCCGGCCGAAATAGATGTTTTTCGCGGCGGCTCACCGACGCCACACCTCCCCCTACATTGATGTACGCAGCAAGTGGCCGGCTAGCTGCGCGCGCGCGGTAAAATGCGAGCCTTCTCTCTATACTCTGGTGCGTATTGCGGCATTGCAAAAAGGGTAACTGGTACTGCGCGATTTTGCCCATCAAGCAGGAGATCCCCACCGGCGAGAGTCCCGTGCCACAGTCCCCATCTCCCCCAATGCTGACCAAGTGCGAGGTCGTGGAAAAAAATCCCGACCTGAGGAGTCGCTGCTCCATATCCAACCAACAAAATTCTGGGTCGTTTGCCCCCCAATTCGATGCGGTCGCGCTCGTGATGATCAGAGGCTGAAGCTGTAGAGCTTGCAGCGCCGCGTGCACGCAGATATTAAGAGCTGGAAAAGAACCCGAAAGCGCGACTGCGACAACCTCTCCTTTGCGCACCTCTGCGCGATGCAGTAATTCGACGATCACCGCAGCAAAATGGGGATTGATGGAGGCGATTTTCGCGCGCAAATAGCCGCGATCACTCGTGATGATGCTCGATTTACGCCCGATCAATCCCGTTGACCGATACGCCACTTCCCCCCCCTCGATCTCCTGACCGCGGTACGTCTTGGCGATGTGCAGGATCGCGCGATGCGCACAGGTCGTCGCATGCACTTTTTCAGCAAACCACGGCGCTTTTTTGCGCTCTGGAAAGCGATGAATCAACGCGCAACCCAAAAGCGCCAAAAGGGCGACGCCGGCGAGCCTACTACAAGGGAGTTTTGTCGGGGAATTGGGATAAGTACTCATAGAGTCCACCCGCTTCCCAACAGAAGGATGAGGGTCAAGCGCGTGGCGATGGAACAAATCACCAACTCGCTTGTCGTGGCCACAAGGCCGTGATTGAACAGGGAATTGGCGATGAGCCCCGGAATGATGAACCCCACAACCGAGATGCTCGAAGAGGATGCGAGCAGCGTAGAATTTGAAAGGGAATTGGACAATACCGCGAGTAAATATCCAATGATGATGTTGAGCCCCATCTGCCTTCTGCCGTAAATGATCGCTACTTTTGACACCACGCGCACAATCAGGTGGGTCATCACCCCGAGTAGCCAGGTGAGAAGACAGTCGATTGGGCGAGTCATCGCGAGGGCGAAGTATCCCGGCACCACGAGGCTTCCCGCAGAAAGACCCAGCCATTCGAAGAGGAGAAAATTGTAAAAGATGCCAATGCCGACAGAAATCGGCAAAATGTCGGCATTCATAGCATTCAATGCGCCACGCTCCAAGTCTTTGCGAGCATCTCCAGTAGCTCCATACCGATGCCCGCGATGTTCCCCACCCCCAAGACGAGGCACTTTGGCCTGGCCAAGTCGATCAAAGTCTGAACGAGCTGACGAGCGCTTTGCCCCTCTGCGAGAGTCAACTTCGCTTCGGGTACTCCGTAGCTTTGACTGAGCTTAGCAAACAGATGCGTGTGTTGACCCGTCACGAGAAAGTGGTCGACACCAGACCAGTGCAAAAGGGCTCGCGCAAATTGCTTGGAGCGCGCCGAGCGATCAGCTCGACAGTTGACCATGACGATGCGAAAATCCGCATCAAAATGTCTTTCCATCGCCATTTTCCATAGCGTTTGCGTCGAATGGGGATCATTGGCAGCAAAGGCATTGGCAAAGATGATGCAGCGCCCGGTGTGCTCTAAGCGGTAAAACCGCATCGCTCCCATATCGAATTGACAACGCCGCATTCCACTCAAAGCGCTCTGCCGGTCGACCCCCAAATGTCTGCAAACCGCCAGGGCCAATGCGACGTTTTCCCCGTGTTCCACATGGGTAAAGCCCGAGAGATCTTCCCCATCTACCCCGTCGATCTCCTCGCGTGGCACACATACTTTGGTCCCACGGGCCAAAGCTGTCGCCTCGAGGAGCTCTCGATGCTTTTTCTCCCCAGTGAATAGCACTCCGCTATGTGGAATCGTGGCAGATATCGCTCTGGCGACATCTCGTTCCGTGGGGCCCATAACCTCCAAATGGTCGGGGCGCACGTTTGTGATGACCCCATGTGTCGATTGAATGAGCTTGGATTCGCAAAGCACCTGCAATTTTGGCTCGAGCGCCATGCACTCGATGACGAGCGCCTGAGCCCCAAGAGCGACAGCATGCCGAACGACGCGAATCTGCTCGATGATGTTGGGGGTACCCGACCTGTAAATCGGGATTTCTCTGCCACAAGGCAAGATCATTTGCGCCAAAGTTCCGGTCGTCTTGGCGAGCGTAGAAATACCTGCGCCGCGCAACCCCGAAGCGATGAGACGCGTCAAACTCGATTTCCCCCGAGTGCCATTGACGTGAATGCGAATGGGGATTTTGTACAGATTGCGTTTGTGCTGAAACAACTCCCATAGATACGTGGCGATCATGAGGGCGAAAATGCACCCCAACAGGACGATTTTCAGCATAGGGCGTAAAGAGGGCTCGATAAAGATGAGCGCATTTGTGATTCCAAGTTTATCGCGCCGACATGGAAGAGCCGACCCTTTTAGCCAAGTTCGATGGCAAGGTGCCTACAACATGTCAGCCCCTTAAAAGGGCACTGGCTGTGCGCACTGATGTATGCGGCTACAACTACCTGCACAGACCCGGGAAGGGAAAGTGCAGAGTATTTTGCGAGATTACTCAAATTGCGATCAAATTGCGAACTTCTCCCATCAATGTGGAGACAACCGCTCCATTTCCCGCCAAGTAGACCAAAAATTGGGCTCAAAACTAGCACTTAAATGACTAGAGTGCTAAATTTAGGCTTACCAACAACTGCGCGGGATTTGGGCGCTGAAGCGAGTAGCGGGGCAACGAGCTCTGCCTCGCGTGCTCGTTGCACTTGGCTCCCCATTTTCGCATCAACCATATGGAAATGTATGCTGTACGATAATTATCACACGATGAACTTGCCAAGCCTTCTGGAACCCACCTCCTCTCCCCTATTTTCGCTCATCTTTGACCACGCGCTACAAAATAGGCGCAGCGCAAAGGTGAGCGGAGACTTTTCCCTCAGTGAGGATGAACGGCATGTGTACTTTGAAGCCGATGCTCCGGGAATGAAACTCGAAGACATCGAGGTGACCTTTGAGAACGGGGTATTGTGGATCAAAGCCGAGCGCCGGAAAGGGGGTAGTTCCAAAGATACTACCCATCACTTTACGCGCGCTAGTAGCTTCTCCTATCAAGTTCCCATCTCTTCGGTGGACGAGGAGTGCACGGAGCCGAAAGCTTCCTACAAAGACGGGGTCATTCGCATCGTCTTTGACAAAAAGCTTCGCGAATCGCCTAAAAAAATTCTGGTGAAAGAGGAGTAGTGCTATGGGCTTTTGCCTCGCAACCCCTCAAGGGTGAGGCAAAAGCCCTTCTTTGTTTTAGGGCTAAGTAATCAGCAAAAACACTACACTTACGACTGAATCGGGAAGGATGGCAGAGTGGCCGATTGCATCTGTCTTGAAAACAGAAGACCTGCGAGGGTCCGGGGGTTCGAATCCCTCTCCTTCCGAATTCGATGCCCTTTGCATGTTCTGGCAAAACGGCTTTTCCACTCCATCTGACTTTTTCAAAAAAAATCAACGTCAAAAATCACTGGCAAGTGCCGCCCGCACATACTAGAACTTGGTGGTTAGCCTTAAATTGCGGGAAAATGCGCAAGAATTGGTGAGCCCAAGCTTACGGGTTAGTTGCTCTTGAGTGTGTAGAGGATTTCGACGTTGCCCCCTTTGACCTTACCGAGGTTGCCGCGAATTTTGAAATGCATCTTGCCCTGATAGCTCCCCTTTTGCATCGAGTCTACCAAACCCCTGTCTGTTTGGTCAGCTGATACCGATCCCGAGCAAACCATACCTGGACTGCTATCCATCTGCACTTCAATCGAACACCCCTCGGGCAGAGGGGTTTGCACTTTGATTAAAATGATGCGCCCCTCACCGGGGGAGTTGTTGGTGACGGTATAAGGCGATTGACACTCTGCGGATCCCCCTACCGCTAGACTCGAGACATCGAGCCCTGAAATGGGCAAAATACTGCCGAGTTGGTAGTTCGACAACGAGGGTACTGCACTATAAGTTAAATTCTGCTGCACTCCCGCGACCATCTCGATCGGAAAAAGCGCTGATGCAAAAAGGACCCACACAGAGAAAACAAAGCTCGAATGGCCCATTTGTCGTTGCGCTTTGTAGAGCGTACACATCGGGACATTCCGGGTTTTTGATGCTAAAGAACTGGTAGCTATTGGACGTACACGATAGGCTGGGAGCCGCCAATCAGTGTATAAATGATATTGACATGGAAGGAGTATTGCGCACGCCTAGCATCGTCATCGGCGTAGACAAAGTATATGATTTGATTATCTGGAAAGGCGCCCATACCAATTGAGGTAAGGACGGTTTGATCTGCTGTCGAGAGCTCAATTGTGTGACTATTTGCACCTTTTGGTGGAATAAGCTGCGTAGTAATGGTAATGCCAGGTGGCAAGTCATTCGAAAGCCTACTGGACATCACTTGTCCAGCACCCATATTATTTGAAATGCTGTAGGTGGAATTGGCATCTTCAATCGTAGCCAATTGCGGACCGTACTCTGCGGGAAATATATCGTACATGAAGTAGGGCGAGGAGTAGTCTACAATACTCAAGGCACATACGGGGGGTACTGAGTAATTCAACAAGTGTTGCGCAGTCCCAGAGGTTTGCCCCCAGAGCTGACAGCTCGCCATCATTGTCAATAATGTTCCCCGTAGTGCCTTCATCTCACTTTCTCCTTAACAGTTCAGTTAGACTCGTTACCCTATTGGGCGGCGACTAACGTGTAAGTGACGACAACGGTCGATGCGCCAGGAGGCGTCGAGGCGAGGTCTGCTGAAAGGGAGTAGGTGATCGCTTCCGCTGCAGTAATTCCACTGCCGATTCCCGAAACAAGGGTTTGATCGGAAGTTGTCAACACTGTTTGCGATGCGCTCGTTGCGCCCGTAGGAGCTGCCAAAGCAACGGAAACTTCCATGCCAGCTGGTACGTCTGCACCGAGTTTCGCCGTGATGGTGCTGTTGGCACCAGCGGTCGAGTTGGCGCTCAAGCTGTAGGTTGAAGAACTGTCGCTCACAGGAGCGAAGTTTTCGCCAGGTGCAGGCATGTCAAATTCTGGGAAGGTGACATCTCCCGAGAGGGACAGCGAGCTCACTGCAGGAACTGTGTAGTTCAGCGTTTGATCGACACCCATCAATGCGCTTGCTTGCAGGGCGACGCCGCCGATTGCTCCTAGGAGTAGCTTGTTGAAGTTCATGTAATTTTCCTCCGGATATCCGGTTTTGGAGTTTCACCATCTTCCCCTTGGTAAGGAGCGATGGTAGGTGCTTGCATCCTCGGCGAACCACGTCCATGATTACTTGGCCGCCTGTACAGTTCATGTCTTCAATGTAGTATTTAGTGCAATGGCAAATGCTCTATAAATCAAGTCGTCAGGGTAAAGGTCACGCCGATGGTCGATGAGCTCGTCACCGCTGTAGTGGCGACATCGGCCGATAAAAAGTAGCTAATGGTGGTGTTGGCGTAAGCACCGTTGCTAATGCCCGTAAGAACGTTTGATGTGGCTGGAG
>CAXTAX010000005.1:0-505 GCA_964241995.1 uncultured bacterium
TATCTATTCCCTAAATAGGTTCGGATGTGATGTGTCTGACTCAAAAATGAGGCAGATAATTTCGCAAAAGCACTAATTTCGATAATCACAAATTGCTATGAAAGTGCCCCCTCAGGTAGCGGGAAAAGAAAAGGGGTTTTTGAGAGAGGACTGTGCGTAATGTTTTTTCGCTTTGCATACTCAAATAGTACTTTCTAATAGAAATAATTTCATCATGTAAAATAGATTTGGTTATTTCCACGGCTTGCTTGTTGGTTTCAACACACTTATCGTAAAATTTTTGTTTTTCCCAATCCGAAATAGAGGATAATCTAGGAGTTTCTCCCCGTTGCACCGTTGTGATATAAAGTCCCCACATTTATTCCATAGCCTTACGAGTGACACGTTCACTTTTTCTGCGAATGCATTCTTCTTATAATTCGCAAATCATCTTTTTTATTTGCGTGATATTGCAGGCAAAAACTTATTAAATTTAAAAAGTTAAATATGGATGCAATAGCATGCA
>CAXTAX010000005.1:515-12473 GCA_964241995.1 uncultured bacterium
AGCATGCAATGTTTTAGTGGGATCCCAATTGTCTGCCATATATTCAATAGCTCTATCGATCGGCTTGCGTGAGTAGTTCCATTTGTTCTTCCGCGTCGACGATGTAGTAGTTGGCGAGAGCGTCTTGAGGAGAGGCGTTGCTGCCAGTGGCCACTTCAGAGCAAGCTTGTTCTGAATGCAGCTGTAAGGATGGTGATGATTGTGAATGGGAGACATGGTGAAAATCCTCTTGCTCAGTTTCTACCAGATTAGGATCGGATAGCTGGTTGTTTGAATAAAAAGAATGATTCATCAGTGTATGCACTGAATGGGGGGTTGGGTTGTTCATCATCGCCAATTGCATAGATCGAAAAAAATCTGTACACCCTCAGGCGATTTGCTGAACAGATCTTTTACAGCAAGCATCCCCCATTTCACGCCTTGAGGAGGCCTGTTTTGAAAGGTGGAGCAAAAGCATGTTTCAGCAGAGAAGCAGCTTTTACCTCGTCTCATAAACTGGATACAGTCAAGGCGTTGCAGTCGCAAAAAGCGTACTGAATGCACGCGATGTAGATGTGCTGTTTTTTAAAAGGAGAGTTCTCCCCAAAAAACATGGGGAGGGCTGAAGCTATTTCCGCTTCGGTGGAGGCGGTGGTGGAGGCGGCGGCGGCGCATTCACCTTGGGAGGCGGTGGAGACACCGAAGCCCCCGACTTTTGAGGAGGAGGGGGAGGTGGCGGAGGCGCACTCGCCTTCACAGGTGTAGGCGCAGCGGAAACGCTTGTTTTTTTGAAAGGCGGTGGCGGTGGGGGTGGAGCGGATTTTGGAGTGTGGACAACGGGAACACTTTTTTCCTGTTGTTGGTCTCCTACCAATGGCGCTACATTTTCCAAAGCGGGTTGTGCTTGCTCGCGGCTCGTTTCTGCGCTCTTCACTGCGCTCGTCTCAGCCTTAGCCTTTGCATTGGGTCCGCTCTTTGCACTGACCTGAGGGGCTCGGCCCAGGGCTTTCTCGATGAGCATCGCCTCTGCTTTCGTCGCATCTATTTTCTCCTGCGCGCGATCGATGTTCGATTTGAGTTGTAAGTAGGGCGATTTTTCGGCGTCCGTCATCAATTCGACGAAATCTTTGATCTTATTTTCCGTTAAGGAGGCATTTAACCGCGTTTTCTGCACGTTGGCAGCAATCGAACTTCTAGCAACTGATGGCTGCTCAACACCTGTCAAGTCTTCAATATTTAAGTCTTCCTCCCCACTCCCTGTCTCAAGAGGAATGGTCCCATCGTCTCCGGCGAGTACCTGCGTTTTGATATAATGTTCGTTGAGGTAGCTTTGATCGTAGAGGTTGTCCGAGATCACCTGGCAATCGGCGCGCTCTAGTTGCACAATCATGCGGCATTGTTCATCGGGTAACGGGGGATCACTGATGAACTCATCGCGCGTACATTGGATGAGGGCTTCTACATCCCCTGCAACTCCCCCAATTTTCCCCTCATCAATTCGAGCGGCCAAATAATCGATCGGGGTTAAGGCGCCTTGAATGCGCAGCTGCCCCTTGACGATCACCTGCATGACCGCATCGAGGAACTTGCCGGGATGTGCCTCATCGAGCAACTGCGTGCAACTGAGCGGTGCAGATCCCTTCCCTCCTGATGGAATGGATAATGGTGGGACGAGCCATGCCGCATCGTCAGAAACTTTCTTCGTGCGCTCGCGAAAATTCGCTTGAATGGCCGTTAGGGCATTGCGGTCAGCTTTCTCACGTTTATTGATTTCTAAGGCCAATTGATTGCGATCTTTTTCTAGGGGCAACTGGGTATTGTCGCGCACCATTTGGCTAGAAAACTGCGCAATATCAAAATTGCACTTCTTTAATTTATTGATCTGATGAACTCGACCCAGTGCCTGTTCGATAAGCATCACCTCTGGTTTCGTCGCGGCCATTTTTTCCCGCGCACTATCGATTTTCGATTTGAGCTGTAGATAGGGAGATTTATCGGCGTCCGTCATCAATTTCACGAAATCTTTGATCTTATTTTCCGTTAAGGAGGACTTTAGCCGCATTTTCTGCGTGTTGGCAACGACCGAACTTCCAACGATCGATGCCTCTTCAACACCAATTAAATCCTCGATATTAAAATCTCGCTCCCCACTCCCCGTCTTGAGCCGAATCGCCCCATCGTCTCCAGCAATGATCTGCGCCTCTCCCGAGCCAAGCTCACGCAGCCGCTGCAGCGCGCGTTCATCGCGCTCTTTGTCAGCAGCGATCAGCGCCAAATCTTTCTCCTCTACCTTTTTATCAGATGCAACAACACCTGGCTGTTGCGTTTTGAAATAGTGTTCGTTGAGGTAGCTTTGGTCATAGAGGTTTTCCGAAATCACGCTGCAATCGGCGCGCTCTAGTTGCACGATCATGCAGCATAGCTCATCGGCTGTTGGAGGAGCACTGATGAGCGCATCGCGCGTGCATTGGATTAGAGCTCCGACATCGCCTGTAATTCCCCCAACTTTTCCCTCATCTATTCGAGCGATCAGGTAATCAACCGGAGTTAAGGCTTTAGTGCGCAGCTGCCCATTGACGATCACCTGCATGACCGCATCGAGGAACTTGCCGGGATGGGGCTCAGCGAGTAATTGCCTGCAACTGAGCGGTATAGATCCCTTCCCTCCCGAGGGAATCGATAAGGGTGGGACGAGCAATGCCTCATCGTCGGCGACTTCCTTGGTGCGCTCGCGAAAATTCGTTTGAATGCTGGTCAAGATATTGCGGTCAGATCTCCCACGTTTATTGATTTCTAAGACCAATCGATTGCGATCTTTTTCGAGGGGTAACTGGGTATTGTCGCGCGCAATTTGACTGGAATACTGCGCAATGTCTAAAGCACTTTTCTCTAAACTCTTAAAGTAAAGTTGCGACAATCTGGAAATTGGTTTTGCATTTGTTTCCGCGCTAGCTGATTCGTCGAGCTGCGTTTGAGCCGCGGCAAGTATTTTTTCAAATCCCAAATGGTGCTCGGCGATTTTGCGATTCGCCTCCTTCAGGTCCTGTACATCTTTGGGGTTTCCCTCTACGTCAAATTGGATCAAGTCGCTGCGTATTTGCGCAACAGCATCGCGCAACGCCAGCCCGGTTTCTTTCGGCAGCTCGATTTTCTCGGCGCTGAAGACCTCTAACGCTTTACCCAGCAAAGTGTCGAGCTCCCGTCCCACTTCTTTTTGGTTGGTGATTTGGCCGAACTTCTCCCTCAGTAATCTATTATAATTATCGGAGTAGATGTTCTGCTTGGTGGCGCGAGTGACGAGCTCGACCGCTTTGTTCGCGTAGGTTTCTAAAGATGCATTGGCCCTCTGATTGACCGAACTCACTTTTTCTTCCATGACCAAAAAGCTATTCAGCAGGGTCATATACCCGATCACGTCATCTTGTAAAATGGGCAAATTGGTGAGGGTGCCACCTCTTGCTGCGCGTTGCAAAACCTCGGCACGGGTTTGCAATCCCTTCATCATGATTCGATCTGGAGTTTTGATGCCCTCGCTGATGATGTTGGTGGGAATGTCCTCGAGCTCTTTTGCCCGTTTATCGAGAACATCGCGCTCTTGCTGCGCAGTAGATTTTACCTCTTGAGCGGTTGCAGTGAGCTTGGCCGCTGGCGCGCGACCCTTCCCAGGGGGAGGGGGAGGTGGCACGCCTTTTAATGCGCCAGGTGGAGGTGGCGGAGCCGGGGGCGTTTTGGACACGGCGCCAGGAACCTTAGTGGGCATTGCGGGAGGTGGGGGTGGCGGAGCCGAGGGCATTTTGGGCTCGGTGCCAAGAACCTTAGTAGGTAGCGCGGGAGGTGGGGATGGGAGGCTTGGCGCCTTTGGAGGCGTGGCTTTTCCCAATTCAGTCGAAGCCGTCCCAAGTGCGCGATTTTCTGTGAAGCTCTCCGCAGGAGTAGGGAGGGAGGGAGTGGGCTTTGCACCCTCAACTCGCTCGCCGCCCTCTCCTGCTACGGGCAAAGCTGTCGATGGTGCAAAGCCTTTTTCTAGACTTCTTGGTCCCAGTTCTGTGGGCTGAGCCGCCACTCCCCGCTCTGGAGTCTGTGCCTGGCCCAAGGCATTGCCCGAGCTGTTCGAGAGCGAGGTGTACTGATTCCTGGACCTTTCTAATGGAGTCCCTTCTGCATTTGGCGCGATAGGCCCAGGCGACCGGGCACTTTGACTTTGGGGCGTAAGCCCCCTCCCAATCATCTTGCCTTCAGCGCGAGAATCTGCCCCTGAACCCCGTTCGCTTACTGATTCAGCATCAAGCCCGGAAAAGCGCGCAGCGGCACCTTCTTCGACGCCCAAAGCTTTGTTCACGAAAGGGCCTGGATCGCTCGTATATTTTTCAGGAGACACGCGTTTGGAATCAGCTGAATGACCACTCGATACGAAAGGACGTGCATACGTACCTGGACGATCGGAGGTCGAAGCAAATTCTTCACCTCGATTTGCGGAAGTCGAATCATGCTGCACTGCAATTTGCTGATCTGCAGGAAAAGTGCTGCTGCTGGTAAGCGCTGATGAAATTTCTCCACCTTGAGGGACGCGGCGAAGATTCGCATAAGTATTGTTTTGATCTTGAGGGCCGTCCACTTGCGAGCTTGACGACCCTTCACCCGATCTTGAAGGGGCGCGACGAAGATTCGCATAAGGATTGTTTTGATCTTGAGGGCCGTCCATTCGCGAGCTTGACGATCCTTCACCTGGGCTTATAGGGGTGAGATGCTTTGCTCGCTCAGCATCACCCATTGCCGTCCATTTTCCCCACGCATCGCCTTGGAAGGTGTTTTGCCCCGCAGTGTAGAGTTCCTCACCTTGTGAGGACCACTCGCCCCCATCAGTTCCCATCGGTGATGCAGCGTCTTGTGCACGCGTCGCATCTAGGGTGGGGGGCGGCGCACTGAGCCGCTCGCGCATAAACTCGATAAAGGGGTCTACCGACTCGCTCTTTTCCATAGGATGTGCGCTATTACTCGAATCGCTGTGGTTTGAATTCGACGTTGTCCCGGAGAGTGAGCTCTTTGACAAGGTGTCTAGCCAGCGCTCGAATTCATCTGCAGTAGGACTTGTTTGAGGGGTAACTCCCTTTTGGCTAGCTTGGGAAGATAGTGGGGATTCTCCTCTTAAAGCGTCGTAAACGGCCTGAGCGTTTTTGGCGCATTCCCGCATTGAGCGTCCGCCTGAGGTGACGTCTTGCACTACATGACTTCGAACGCTAGCTCGCAAGACGGCATTTGACGAAGTATCATTATCTGCGCCTTTGTTTTCTTTAAACATTCGCTGCGCAATCGAATGGACATCTTGAGCGATCTTCTCGAGCTGAACTCTCGAAAGGGTGCGCTCCTCATCATTGAGTTTAATCTTCGTCTCGAAGAGCTTGCTTCCTTTTCTGACGTAAAGAATATTGCGCGAGCTCAAAATGCCGACACTAATTCCTCCCTCTTCACCGGTGAGGGATTTCCAATCGCTAGAGGAATTGAAGTGGGAGATGAGTTCAGACATTGTGCACTTTCAGAGGTTAATTTGACCCAAAAAACAGCTATTGAACTGGTTAGAGTGTTCATTTACTCCTAACAAATGCTATTAAAACTCTCAACTAATTGAACGAAGTAATTGCTACTTCGCAAAAAATCCACGGTATGGATTGTTTTGCGATGTGACCTCTCCTATACAAAAATTGCAAAAAACACCTTAGATAACTGAGGGTAAGTAGGGGAGCAAATCTGCAAAAATTTCGAATAATTCCACCTTCTGTTGAGAAAATATCTAAACTAAATTGAAAATTTGCACAAATTTAACCTAGGTGCATAATTTAGGATCTGTTCATTGCAATGAAGCAGAGTTTGTTCTGAAAATTAACTGCGATAAGTGCGTCTGAGAAAAATTGCGAATGCAGTTACCTCAGTGCGGGATAGCTAAAAGCGACTAAGTGCACGACGTTGAGGATGAAATGTATCCCAATTGCGCCAAAAAGCGAGTTTGTGGTGCGAATTCCGTAGCCATAACCGATGCCGGCTAAGGTCGCTAGTAAGACGTAGTGAATTCCCCCAATCCAGTGCAGCGCGCCAAATAATGCGCCGCAAAGAAGAATTGGGCCATCGCGATGAAAGCGTTTAAAAGGCCAAAAGCGATCGAGCTCGCCGAGGAAGAACCCGCGAAATAGCGCCTCTTCTGGAATCACGGTGAATAGAAGATTCCAAAGCATCCAAACGGGCATAAATGCACGCCATTTGAAATCCACTCGTACATAGCCCAAAGCAAATGAGCACAAGATCACTGCGCTAATGGTCAATGCAGAAGCCAGTAGCCAATTTCGAAACTTGTCTACCCGATACCCTGTAAATCTCGCATTTTTCCCACAAAGTACGAGAAGGACAATTCCTGCGAGAACCTTATCTAAATTGATATAGGCGCTAAATGGCATGGAATCAGTGCTTAACGGAGCAAGATTCAACCAACGCCAATTATCAAATCCCGGTATCAAATGTTGATAAAAGAGGATGCTAGCGAACGTGATCCCCCCCACGTTCATGAGGCGCACAATAAGCGATGACTGAATGCGCTGCGAGCCTATGGCCCAAAGTGCGAAACAGGCCACGCTCAACAAACCCAGTGGACTGATATGACCGGCGAATAAGCCAAAGCCACCAGAAATGGCTGCAGCCAAAAGTGCACTTTGGAACTGATTACATGTAGCCCCAACCACAGCGGCAGCAAGGCTGACAGCCATCAGGAGATTCAGTGTTTCAACATGTGTCTGTACGAGTTGCATTGCAGCTATTGGGGAATTTCTGTTGTGGTGTAATTGAGCTTTTTAGCGTGCGACATTACAAACTACTTCACTGCTTAAGAAGACAACGTGTAATATCCGGTCATCATACTAGCGAAATTGCTTTTTTTACAGCTCATTGTGCTGTCTGATCACTTGCACCGAAATGAGCACAATTTGTGCATCCGTAACTAGACCCCGTTTCGAAATTGGCAATTGAGAAATTAGATGAGAGTAAAAGCCACTGCAGATCATTGGGAGCTATGCTGCTGCTAAGCTGCGTAGTATTCCCACATGGGCGTACCGTTTCGAGGGAATCCAATGTGGGAAAGCTTTCCTTGCGAAAGGTGTCGTGCAATGCAGCGCACTTTACCGCTTGGAGAATTGAAAGTTTTTGCGCGCGCCTGGTTGTCCGTATTTTTCGCGTTCACGTCTTCTCGGGTCACGCGTCAAATAACCCTCTTGTTTGAGAGGACTTCTTCTTGATTCGTCATCTAGCACAAGCGCGCGCGAAATGCCCAGCTGCGCTGCAACTGCTTGCCCGTTAACGCCGCCACCGCGAAGGCGGACAATCAAATCGAATTTCTTTTCGAGGCCAAACTTTGCCAGCGGAGCTAAAAAGCAACGCCTGTGCATTTCGGTTGGAAAGTACTCCGCAAGTTCTTTGCCATTGACATCTGCCCTGCCAGAACCAGGGCGTAGATAGACCGAAGCGACGGCGGTTTTGCGACGTCCAGTTGCGCGGCTCTGGTTTTTTGGCTGCATAATGCTCCTAGAGTTGAACGAGTTGGGGCTTTTGCGCGACTAAGTCGTGCTCAGTGCCAGCGAAAATGCGCAAGCGCTTCAGTTGGCTTTTTGCCAAGCGCGTTTTGGGCATCATTCCTTTAACTGCATGCTCAATGATGTGCGTGGGCTTGCGCTCTAGCATGGTTTTATAGCTAGTCTCGCGTAACCCACCCATGTACCCCGTGTAATGCCGATACACTTTTCGGGCAGCTTTGGCTCCAGTCACGCCCACTAACTCTGCATTGATCACGATGACCCCATCTCCCATATCAGAGCTGGGGGTGAAGTCGACTCTGTGCTTGCCGCGCAAAACTTTGGCGAGCTCGGAGGCAAATCGGCCAAGAATTTGCCCCTTGGCGTCGAATAACAACCAATTTGGAGGTGTATCTTCAGAACGGGCGAAGTGAGACTTTTGCTTGGGATTCATAGGTACATAATGGGAATCTGTTCGCAGGTACCATAAAGGATTATCCCCTTTTCTCCAACTCGAGGGGGTGTAAAAGTATTCCACCACTCGGGGAGGAGCGGAGTAAGGCCTAACTCGTTGCCACTTTCACGTCGAATGGGTAAAGTGTGCAAAAATTGTGCCACTTTTTTGTCTATGTTGCGTTCATTTTACCTCAAGACCTATGGCTGTCAAATGAACGAGCTCGACTCAGAGGTCATGATTGGACAGTTGCTCAAGCGGGGGCTTCAACGCACCCAGACCGAGGATGATGCCGACTTGCTCATCTTCAACACCTGCTCCATTAGGGATTTAGCTGAGCGCAAAGCCCTCGGTAAAATTGGCCAACTCAGCCGCCGCAAACGGCGCTCTTCTCTCATCGGGATTGCGGGTTGCATGGCCAATGCAAAAAAAGAGGCGCTCTTTCGCAAGCTACCAGCAGTCGATTTTGTCATCGGAACCAATAACCTGCACGAGCTCGACGCCGTCATCGACGAGGTGATCCTCACCAAGCGCCCTGTATTGCGCACCGATGACACCTTTCGCTTCGAATTGGACTACACAGGAGCTGCTAGAAACAACAAGGTAAGCGCGTACGTCTCCATCATTCGAGGCTGTTCGAAGTACTGTACGTATTGCGTCGTGCCCTACACACGCGGAGAGGAAGTCTCCAGAGATCCAGAATCGATCATTTCGGAGTGCAGGGAATTGGTGCAAAAAGGGTATCGCGAAATCACCCTTTTAGGACAAAACGTCAACAGCTACGGCAATGATCGCCCAGACTGGGGGGTGCACTTCGCCGACCTACTCTGCTCCCTCGACGCAATTGCAGGGCTAGAGCGTATTCGATTCATGACAAGCCATCCAGTTGATATTTCTCCTGAGCTCATGAGCGCAGTCGCCGATTTGCCTTCCGTTTGTGAATTCGTGCACTTTCCCTTGCAAGCGGGCTCCGATCGAATCTTGAAGAAGATGCACAGAATGTACACCACGGACCTCTACCTCGAAAGGGTCTCTCGACTCAAGGCGCTAGTCCCCAATATCTCCTTGGGCACAGACATCATCGTCGGCTTTCCCACTGAATCGGAAGAAGACTTTCTCAAAACCGCCGAACTGTTCGAGCAAATCGCCTACTCTACTGCTTTCATCTTCGCCTATAGCCAGCGCAGTGGAACGCCCGCGACGCGTTGGAAAGACGATATTCCCGAATCGGTTAAACAGGAGCGATTGCAGCATCTACTGCAAATTCACGAGCGCACCAGCGCTCGTCTGCGCCAGCAGATGCTCGGCCAAACCGCCGAAGTCCTAGTCGAATCGGTTAGCCAAAGAGATCCTCACCAATTAGTTGCGAGAACGCGCTGCTGGAAAAATGTCGTCTTTACGGGAACAAGTGATCTTGTCGGAACGTTGCAACGCGTTCGCCTACACTCGTTTTCCCATCAAACGCTCCTCGGCAACCTCGCCGAATGCCCAGCCCCTAGTGCCTTTTAAGCTGGTGGATAACCCTTCCGAGTTGGCAAGCCCTTTGTTGAACGGGCTAGCCGATGAGCGTTCTCAAACACCTCGCCAACCATCATTATGCCCAATTCCCTACTCGCATTGCGCGAGCATCAGCCGCAATGTGGAAATCTCCACTCGCCTCAGTTCATTGAAATACCGCACTCGAAGTCGAAGGAGGTGAAAGGTCCGCTGAGACGCTCCCACTCGATGAACGAATTGCCAGTGGACCAAGTTGTAGCGCCCGTGGCGCGCCGCGTCTTTTTAGACCTCTCGATGCCGCGCACTCCCAGCCAACCCTTTTGGGTCCAATCTCCCGAGTTCGCCGACTGGAATGCGCGAAGCGCCTGGTTTTGCTTTGGAATGCGCACGAGCCTAGCAAGCGGAACACCAATCCCCCTGTCCTATGCAGATGACCAAACGGGATACAGCTGGTTGGCGCTATTGCGCCAAACCGCATTTTGGGCCTCCAGCCGCTGTAGTGTACCCAAGATTGGAAACACGACCAATGCTAATTGGGGCCTCAGCGAACTCATGCGCGAACACATCGCCCTTGCCCATCCAGCGCTTATCCCCCTCTGCACCACTACCCAATGCGATGTGATCGGCTTTGACGAGCAACAGTACTACGCACAGGAGTTCATCAATCAGCTCAGCTTTTCAGTCGAAGGATGGCTCAACTACCGCAAACACCTCGATCGTAGAGTGCGCAGGGCGATTACCCCGATTTTACTCAAGATTAAAATCTGCCATTTGCTTCGGCACCTCCAAATGCAAATCGATCGAGAGGGCGCTCCCAATTACAAAAAATTGTTTCAATCTCACTTCAACAATATCTTCGACATCACGACGAATATTTACAGCGACAAGATTCCCAGCCACAAATGCTACAGACTCAACCACATACTTTTAGAGTTTTGTCGTTTATACCAAAAAAATGAGCAGTTAAAGATCACAGATCTACAACACTCAATCGATGGATATGTCACATATGCACACAGTACGTTGTGAAGCCGTATTTAGATATTTGCAAGATCTATCTGCAGTCTGAAGCAATGCGCTTTTTATCCGCTCACCAAGCGTGCAGAAAACGTTTGAAACATTCCACATACGCTAAAGTTCGACAAAAAAAAATTTGTTTCGCGCGAAGATCGCACAGACATATCCAGTTAGTTGGACTATAGTATCCCCGAGGGGGTCAAAGGAAAGGGTGCGCACCTAGCGAGACCGACGACATAATCAGAAGTCGGGTATCGCTTGTAGATGCGCGCAAGAATCTCGAAAAGATTACTTGCCCAGTAGCCGCTTCACGCCCGTTACGCTGCTAGGGGTTGATCCCTTGCTGTCCGTGGTGGGAGTTTTAGAGCTGCTCATGTCAGACGTTGAAGAAGACGTTGAGCCACCGCCGATCTTCTGCGCTGCTTGCGCGATCGTCTGTGCGTGATTCGTCCATTCCGCTGCCGTTGCCTGCGCTTTGGCAGCGTCTGCGTGTGCCTGAACCGCTAAATCAGCTGTGGTCTTTTGCGCTTGCAGTGCGACTGCCTGGGGGCTCATCGCATCACTCGAACTGCTTTTCATTGCATCCAAGCGCGATTGCGCATCCGTTTGCAGCGATTTTGCAGTCGATGCCAAGGTTGGAGAGTTCATAGCATCGGCAAACAGCGATTGGCCAGAAGCGCAAAGAACAAAACCCCAAACAATACTGAGAGCTGTTGATTTTTTCATAAGTGCACACATCCTTTGTGATTGAAGTGTTGTTGCGAGGTCGTGATGGGTCATTACCTATCACCTTCGCAGTTAAATTCCTACTAATATATAACGCAATTTGTAACAACATATTTGTTTTTTACGATTATTATATTTCAATCATCAAAAAAATTGCGATGGGTTACTTGGAAAGTTCATTTTCAAAGTTTCGCAAACAGAGCGCAGCGCTATCCCCGCAACAATATGACTAAGTTGAGTTTTGCGGCTATTGTTTAAAGTTAATTTCAAATGAATTATATAAAATACAAAGTGCTAGAGTAATGAGCACCCTCACGACTTCTAGCACCTTGACCAATTACCAATGTAATTTGGCGAATCGAGGGTAAATTTATCCCTAAAGTCCCCGCAACCACTCCCAAAACGACTTTCTCTTGGTAGGCTCGATGTGTTTGGGGGCAGACTTGTTAGGTCCTACGTGAATCTCGTGCATTGCCTCAGCAATGGGCTGTGATTTTTGTACCTTGGCTTCTGCCTCGAGGTCGTGGTCACCTTTTTTGTGCTTCTCTTTGCACTCTTCATGCGTAGCATGTTCTTTTGATGGCGCTTTGCCATCCTTTGACGAGGAGTCCGCACTTTGCGCAGGTTGGACTACAGTTTGATTTGCAGGAGCGCTCTTTGCTTCACTTGTTGGCTCTGCGATACATAGCGCGCAACTTAGGGCGCACATGGAGGCGGTGAGTAGTCGTTGTTTCA
>CAXTAX010000006.1:0-10318 GCA_964241995.1 uncultured bacterium
GTGCAACATTATCGATCGACTTTTTTTCGTTTCATTACAACCTATTTGAGTGAGCTAGAAACCCTGAAACCCCAATTTTGCAAAGCGATCCGCGAATCTTGCAAATCAACTCGATACTAGCATCTGAGTTGGAAAGTGCGTTCTTGTAAAAAAAGTATTTTCAACCTGCCAAAAATTACCCTCAAATAATCGAACCATAAGGTGTGAAACTTGTGGGAGAAAGCCGCCTATATTGGGTTTCGCAAATCACAAAGAACTCAAATTGCGCTCGTCTGTTATTGGTCCAAATTTCGAATTTTGACGACTCACAAATTAAAGACTGCGCAACAAGCGCAACCCATTGAGTCCGACGAGCACTGTGCCTCCCTCGTGAGCGCAGACAGCCACAGCCAGAGGAATCCAACCGAGGGTCGAGCCGATGGACGCGATGATGATCGCTGCGAGCGCAAGTCCCAAATTCTGCAAAACGACTCGTCTAGTTGCATTCGCCTTGCGCATGACCCAGACCAAAAGATCTAGGCGATCTTCGAGTAAGACGATATCTGCAGCCTCTACGGCAAGTGCGCTTCCCCCTTGTCCCAGTGCGATGCCCACGCTCGCAGCTGCGAGGGCGGGGGCATCGTTGATGCCATCGCCAATCATCGCGATCTGTCCCTTTCGATCAAATTCCCGAATGCGCTCCAATTTCTCCTCTGGACTCAACTGCGCATGCACCTCTTGAATATCGAGATCTTTTGCGACTCGCCGCGCATTTTCCCAGCTGTCTCCGGTGAGCATCGTGAGGGAGAAGCCCTCCTCCCGCAATGCCCGCAGCACCTGAGCTACGTCGCTGCGCAAAGTCTCTTTGAGAGCAAAAAGTGCGATTTCAGTTCCCAAAATAGCTGCGGCGATTAATCCCCCTTCACCCCGCAGTGCCCCGCCTTTAGCGAGCACCTCCTCGCGCACATTTTCTGGCGCCATTTCCAGAGCCCAGTCGAGCTGTCCAATACGTAGCGCGCCCTCGCGTTTGGAGAGATTGGCTTCCACCCCGCGCCCGGGTACTGCGCGTACTTCTTCGAGCGCCAAGGGCGATTCGCGATCGCCTTTTCGACACCACTCGACAAGGGCGCTTGCGACTGGATGCACAACCCCCGACTCCGCCGCGGCAATCGCGCGGCGAAACTGCATAGAGAGATCTTTGGCATCGAGTGGATGCACCGCTTCGCCCTCCCTAGACCACGCGCAAATGCTGGCGATCTCGAGGCGATCCGCTGTCAATGTTCCCGTCTTATCAAAGGCCAAATGGCGGCAGCGCGGCAACGCCTCGAGCGCGCTGCCCCCTTTGAGGATGATGCCGCGCTTTGCGCAGGCGCTGATGCTGCTCAAATACGCAATGGGAAGGGCGAGTATGAGCGCGCAAGGGGAAGCGGCGATCAATAAGCAAATGGCGCGATACCCCGCATCCGCAGTGGTGAGTAGCCCTAGTGCGGGTGGAATGAAGGCCAAAAGCAGAGCGAGGATGAAAATGCCCTGAGCGTATCGGCTCTCAAATCGCTCGAAAACGTGTTGCAGACGGGGTTTGGCCTCTTGCGCACGCGTGACCAACTCGATCAATCGAAAGAGCGTTGAATCGCCGCTGGTGCACTTCACCCTCATCTGAAGCACTCCCTCGCCATTTTGAGATCCCGAGGCGATTTCATCTCCGATGCCTTTGGAAATTTGCCCCGATTCGCCCGTGAGATGGGCAATACTGACCTGCGACTTTCCCGAGTGCACCTCGCCATCGAGGGGAACGAGTTCCCCCGCTTTAATCAAAAGGAGATCCCCAACGCGAATGTCTGCGATATGGCGTTCTGCCCATTGCCCATCTTCGCGCAGCACGTAAGCGCTTTTGGGCGCGATGTGGCGCAAATTGCTCAGTGAGCTGCGCGCTTTGGCGGTCACCGCAGATTCAATGGCGCGCGATAGTGCAAAGAGAACGAGCAAAAGCCCCCCCTCAAGGGGGTGACCGGTCGCTGCCGAAGCAAAGGCGGCCACGGTCATCAAAATGTCGATTTCGAATTGCAAGCGCAGCAAATCGCGCAGTGATTCGATTAAAGCGGGTGTACCGGCGGTGAAGTAGACCGCCGTGAGGGCGATATTGCAAAGTTGAGGCAATGCCCCAAAGAGATGGCAAGTAAAGGCGAGCGCTAAGAGCGCACCGGCCATCACGGCCGCTTTGAGATCGAGATGATTTAAATAGCGAGCTGATCGAGCGCGCAAGAAGGGGCTCTCGGCCAAGTCGAAATCGGACTCAAAAAAGCGTTGAAATGAGATGGGGCGCAATGCCGGTGGTAACACGTCAATCCCCCAAGATCCATTTGCCAGCAAAGTAGGCGATTGCTGCGATGGCCAAAAGCAGATTGAGATTCCAAATGACTGCTTCGAGTGGGCGGTTTTTTTCCAAATGCGCGCCGAGTGAGGAACTCACAACGACTAAAAAAGCGCTCATTCCAAATGCGCCCCACAGCCCCATGCAAACAAGAGCAAAAAGGAAGAGCCCGCTCGCAATCAACGCTCCACATCCAGCTCCTAGACCTTGCTTCAGGGGATGCTCGTGAATGGCCAGCGACATGCCGAGTTCCTCCTCGAGCATAACCCGCAAAAGCCGATCGTCGTCAGCCATCAAAACCTCGACGACCTGCTCGAGCAGAGGCGGAGCAAATCCCTTCATGGCGTAAAGCGCCTCGAGCTCCTGGCGCTCTTGATCTCGGGCATTCGCAATCTCGCTCTTCTCAGCGAGCAATTCGCGGTGCAACCTCTCTAGGCGAGACCAACCTAGCCAACTCGATCGCCCTACCTGCCAAAGCAACATCCCGAGGGAAAAGAGGAAAAATGAGAGGATCCCCACGGGGTGCAACGCGCTGTGGTGGGCGAGTGAAAAAAGGGCCGAAATGACCGCAGTGGTGCGCAAAGAATCTACAAAACCCGCGGCGATGCCCGCGGGCTCTAAAGCGTGTCGCTCGCTGGCAAACGCCGCTCCTTTGGAAAATCTCTCCAGAATATGGCGCGTAGGGGTTTGGTCACTAAAGTGCTCATTTCCCCTCACGCTCGTTTCTTCGATACCCATCGTCTAGTGGCTGTTTCGCGCTCGCTTTTTGAACGCCCTTGCCTTTAAGGATGGCTCAAAAAGGTCCCGAGTAGAGATTCAAGCGCTGTATAATCGGATTTTGCGATCAATTCGCGACTGGCATGCATGGAGAGTTGCGCGATGCCCACATCGACTGTTTTGACCCCTGTAGCCGCAGCGAAATGAGGCCCCACCGTACTGCCGCAGCTCATTCCAGTGCGCGCGGCAAAGTGTTGGAGTGCAACATCGCACTTTTTAGCGATTTGCGCAATTTCGGCCTCTCCTTGAGCATCGCTGGCGTAGCGACGATTGACGTGCCGCTTGATCACGACGCCCCCTCCCAATGTGGGGGTATGCTGCGCATCGAACTTGTCTGCAAATCCGGGGTGCAGGGCGTGCGCCATGTCGACCGAGAGGGCCCGGGAATTGCGCAGAGCGATGAATTTCTCCTCTTCAGCGATCTGTAGCCCGATGCAGATGCGTTCAAATACCTCGTGACAAAACCACGAATCGGCGCCCACCTCCGTGCGCGAGCCGATCTCCTCATGGTTGAAGAAAAGGGCGACTTTCAACCTGTGATCCTCGACTTGTGCTGCATTGAATGCGCGCAAACACGCGTGAGCAGAAACGAGGTTATCGATTCTCGGCCCCGCGATGAATTCCCCCAATGCGCCGAGAATGCGCGCGGGTTCGGTGAGATAGAGCGATAAATCGTGCGCGATCAATTGATCGAAGTTCAGATCCCGACCTAGAAGCTGTTCCAAGGGGCTGCTTTTAGAGGGTCCATCGCGCGGCGCAATAGCGGCGATGGCCAAAAGGGGTGCTCGGCGATTATCGCTTGGCTCTCCTCGTTCGATATGGGTCGCCAGCTTTGCGAGAAAAAACCCCGCATCGGGCAGCTGCACTAAAAAGGGCTCAATGCTTCCGCGTCGCTCGACCCACACTTTGCCCGCCAATCCCAAGTCGCGATTCAGCCAGCTTTCGACGATTGGCGACCCATAACAATCAAGACTCAAAAGCGTTAAGCCCTCTTGCTGCACTTCCGGCTTAGCCTTGAGTTTGAGGGCTGGACTGTCGAGATGGCTGAGGAGCATTTTGCACTCGGTGACCCCCTTATCGGGGGCGATGAAGGCTGCGACTGCTCCTTCACGCAAGAAAAAATACTTGCCACCGCGCTTGATCGACCAGTGCAGTTCCTCCTCTAGACGCGTGAATCCACCACTCGATAATTCCTCAGCGATTTGCTCTGCTCCATGCCACGGTGTGGGGCAGCGATCGATAAAGGGCAGGAGTGGAAAGGTGTCAACATCCATGCAAAGAGCTCCAAATGCGTTTGCCCCTGAGCGCTTGTTCGTTGCAGATCGCGCGTTCGCGTTGGCTACTTTGGGTTCTCCTATAGGAGTTTAGAGGCGATGTGACCTAATCTGCAAATGCCTGCCTCTACGGCTTCTCGACGCCCACTACTGTTGGAGTAGCGAGAGCTGATAGGGCGCCATGGGCAACGAAGGTAGGGCGCGCGCGGAATTTTGGGCAATTACAACCGATTGGTCTACTGAAGCTTGAAAAAGTGGGGGGAAAGCTCCCCGATTGAGCGTGAGTCCAAATCCCGCTTGCGCGTGGGCAATGCGCACGAGTCGATTGAACCTCCCCATAAGCTCTGATCCTGCAAAATGTCCATGCACCTCGTGCGCAAAGAGCGAGCGCGCTTGTCGCGCAATTTGCCCTCTCGTCTCAAAGACCTCAAAATACAACTCCTCGATCCCCGCAATCCACTCGGTCGACCAAGTCCAGGGAAAGTCCCTGCTCTGCCAATCATAGGGCTGGCCATCGATGGCGCACCGCACCGCATGTTGACATTCCTGCGCCTCGCGGCACTCGCTGAGCCCGCTTTGCTCAGCCAGCTGAGCCAGATCTGGCCCCTCGGGAACGATTTGCCGCATCATGCGCTGAGCCCCTTCAAAGCAAAAGGGAATGAGCGGGGGAGGAAACACCCAACTGATCTGTCCCAATGCAGTGTCTCTAAGGGGCAAAATGTGCGTATCTAGTCCCAAATTTTGTTGCCGCAAGCGGGAAAAAAAATCGGCGAATCGCGCCAGGCTGCGGCGAGATACTCGCTCGCCTTCGCGCGCATCAAATGGGGTTTCAGCTTCTCGCGTCAAGATCTCTCCTCGCTCGCGCAAAGTGGGGCGAAAGAGCAAAAATCTTCCCAAGGGATCGATTTCGACGATTTGGGGAAGGTGCGCTAGCTGCTCGAGTTTTGGCCAGTCGCGCAGTATGCGCAACAGCGTACCTGGCTGTGACTTGGCGATGAGCGCCCACGTCTCCTCACCTTCTTGAGCCTCATTCAATAAGGGAAACAGACTCAGGTCTTTCCCAAGACTATCCCCCTCTAAGGCATCTCGTACCATGTTCAGACAAGAGCTCTGCTCTGCCCGCTCCAAACGAGAACACTGCAGCACCTCATGGTAATGGCGTCGAAATGCGGGAAGTGGCTGCGCGAGAAGGTGCAAACCTCGTTGCTCCAAGTTGTGCTCCAAAGTCCCCCAAGTGTGGGCATGGACAAGTGGAAAATCTTGGGGTCCAAGCTTCTTTTCCCCTATGACGCGGCGGGCGATCTCTCTCAGCGCTACATGCATCGTCAACGCGTCCAGAACCGATCGATAATGCTCAAGATCTGCGATCCACCTGCGCAAATCCCGCTCTGCGCGGGCAGAGAGTTCTTGGGAGCGCTCCCATTCTGCAAAGGCGTTCAGCGGCGGGCGCACACATGTGCGCAACTCGATGGTGACAAGTGCTGCGAGCTCAGAAATTTCCTCTAAAGATTGGTGATGCTGCTCTGAGAGGGAACGTGCCACAAGCGCAGAGCGAACAGCGCGCCAAGCGCTGCTTGCCCGCGAGGGGAGGTAGAAACACGCGCACCACTGCTCCAGCTTCTCACAATTGCGGCGATATTCAGCTTTTGGCCACGTGGAACGCTGAAACGTGTGGTAGTGATGCGCCGCGCTCTGCATCTGTTCCCAGTGGGCGCGCAAAGAATTCAAGGTGAGGCGCTCCACTTGTGCACTTTTCACCTTGCTCGATGTGAAAGCCGCTTCGCTGCGGTGAAAAAGCCTTCCGATCATCGACCGCTCAGTTGGGGGGTCCTCTACAGAGGCGGTTGCCTGTGACTGTAGCCAGTGCGCACTTTCTTGCAGGTTTTTCCCCGTTTTACTAATTGTCAACATCTGCGACCCCCCAAGTTGCAAAGCAATTATCGAATGATAGATTGGCAAATTAGCGAGATCTTTCATTTAAGACGAGAGAAACCAAGTGGAAAAATGGGAAAAAATATTTCAGGTTTTTCAAATGATTTTTTTATCTTTTAATTGAGGAATGCATTCGGAGATGAAATTGCTAGTAGAGTAAAACTTTCCAATAGGGAAACAAGCACATTGAATGAATGTGCAACTGTCTCAAGTTGCCCTAAGCAATGATACGCAATGGTGCATGCGTTAGCGCGAGATACTTAAGTCAAGTATCAAAGGGGATAGACTTTTGAATTGCACCTAGCCTTTCCCCAATCACACTGGCCCTAGTATTGAACGGCCTTTGTAGTGGCCAAATGATTTGAGCAAAGTCGAAGAGACTCATCACGGGGTTTGCGAAGGGGGGCGTTTAAGATTGAGAACGGCGTCTAAATCGTCTAAGCAGAGATGTTCTTTACGGCCATTGTGGCGCACTAAAGTGACTGCGTCTAACGCTTGATCCAACTCATGTGGCAAGAGCAACCATTGGATCGCCAACTTTTTGTTCAAGCGCTGAGCACCTGCGATGTCGATGCCCGGCGCGTGCAGCCACACTGCAATACCGCGTTGACGCAACCGCTGCGCCAGCTGGCGTGCGCGCTCTGCTGTTGTGGGACACGGGCCAGAGAGTCCAGAAATGTCGGCGGGGGAAGTCGATTCGGTGGGCTGTGCTTCGATGAGTCTTTCGGGCACTACCACCACGCTATGCACGCGCACGTTTTCACGATTCAAAAAAAGCTTTCCAAAAGCGTCGTAGGAACCGCCATCTCCATAGCGTACAGCGCCGTCGAGTGAAAGGATTTCGAAGGCCAAACCGCTGTGAAACTCACATGCGTGCAAGTTGGTCAAATCAATGTGCACATGGCACCGGGGGTACGCAGCGCGCATCTTATCTGCAAGTGCTTCCAACCTTTGCAGGCGAGCCGCAGCCCCTGGTGGAGGGGGCAGCTCCCACCATTGCCCAACGACTGCCCGCTCCACCCAAGTACAAGTATCGCGCTGTACCTCGAGATCAGCCAGTAACGCCCCCCAGCGAGCCGGGACCGATTGTCGCAATGCGTTTAGACCTTCCAAAGTGTCCCCGATCCCAGATGTATTGAGCACCTCACGCCATAAACCCACATCATTCACCACCAAACGAATGTCCACTCGCCGGCAAAGAAACTCCACAGCCATGTGCAGTAATTCCTCAGCGCTCTCGATGCCGTTTTGTACAACTTGCGTAGCACCGAGAAGATGCCAAAAGCGTCGACGTTGACGCTTATAGCGAAATACTGGAGCGCAAAAACTCAAACGATTCTCCACTTCTAAACGCGTGGAGCAAATGCGAGGGATTTGGGACAAGCTGTCACCCGCGAGCGCTAATGGGCGTCCTTTCTTGTCGTTGAACAGATACAACCTGTCATGCGCTGCATGATGGCCTACCGTAAAAGTATCCGCAAAACCAAGTGGAGGCACGCGCACCTCTCGATATCCAAAGAGCTGAACGTGGCGCAACCATGCCTCGCTAAGGCTTCGAAAAGCGGTGGCTGTTTCCGGATCCAAGTCATGCACGCCTTTGGGCAAAGCGAGATGACGCGTGGGGTCTTGTAGATATTTCATGGAAAAGCTTCAGACTAGCCCTCAAACGATGCTTAAAGAGCGCATCGACTCTTTTGGATTTTCTTGCTCCACGACTTTAGCGAATTTGTTCAATCAGATGCCACAACTAGGCATGATGGTCTGCTGAAGTATAAAAAACGAACAAAGATTTATCATGGTAGCGCACTTAATTTACTACTATCGTCACGGCTAAAGCATCTATTTGATCGTGTTTGTCCTAAACCGGATGCCAGCTGCCTGGGCATATTGCGTGTCTTCTCGATGCTCTGAAGAGCAAGCAAGATCTATTATAGTATAGCCAAAATGCTGCATGGATCAACAACTTTGTTCAGATCGAGCTTTCATGGCTTAAAATACACCGCATTCACTTCATGACCTTAATCGACCCTACTTTGCCAAATTCGAGGAGGGTAGAATCCATGAATCGGGCAGTTTTTGTATGCTCGATGGCAAAGTTGATCAAGACGCAAGAGCTGCAGCCCGCAGGCCAACGGACCTACTCGTAGGGTTTATCGGGGGAATTTCCAACCAGCCACATGACTATTTGGCAAAAACCGAGGTCATCTCCAATGAATTCAAAGGTCGACCGGTACGGGCCTTTTACAACTCGTGTGGATCCTCAACTGAAGATCTTGGGGAAGTCAGCCTTGGCCGGAGGGGAGGAATCACTCGACCAGTTCTCGAGACTGCGGTGCATTTCAAAGAATTATTCGAGGCAAATCCCAATGCGGAAATATTCATCGTTGCCCATAGTCAAGGGTGTATTCATCTTCTAAACATTCTCCTCGAGCTATCTGAGAAGGACCGTATGTAAATCACTGCTAGAACATTTGCACCTGGAATCTATATCGATCCCAAACTATGCAAAGACATCAAACAGCTTGTTAGCACCGGCGACTTGGTGGCGCAATTATGCTTAAGCGGGCACGAAAAAGATGTCACGTGGATCGAGCGCCACAAAGACGCATCGCGAACAACCGATCATGGACTATTGAGTCCAACGTATGAACCAGAGCTGAAAAGCGTCTGTAAAGAATTTAAAGAATTTTACTCAAATAATAATAATGAAAATACAAAATAATATTTTTTTATACAATACAAATAAAAAATAAAAATGCTTATAATATACCGCCGTACGCTGGCCTTGTTTGCCTATGTTTTGAGCTTTCTTACTAGTAGCTGTCAACCTGTAGTCCAACCTGCCTACGAAATCAGCGAGAGAGGTAAGGCGCATATTTATTTTGTGCAAAGTGTGGGGAAATACATTAATGAAAAGTACGACTTGAGATTGTCAAGCGAGGGTTGTGTGAGTCATTTACCTTCCAATACGACCCGAGGAACCTCGTTTAGTTTTCAAGCTAAAGATTCTCTAGAAATTCACCAAGTACGCGAGCTCTCAGTAAAAATCATACTTGAGATTCTTAAGCTCCATTTAGAAGATACTAAATATGTTAAATATTTTTACGAATTTCCATTTAATTTGAAAAACGTAAGAGTTAGCATCTTTATGCCAGTAGATCCCCCAAATGAGCTAGAATATTGGCCTAAAATAAAAATTCTTAGTTTTCACTCTCAGCATTTGTACTACCGGTTTTATGCGAAATCCGACAGCAAACACAAGGGGCTCGAAGCACAGAACAGCTATGGATCTCCAGATAAAACGAAAGTCGAGAGCTTTCGCTACGCTTTAAATGAGGTAAAAGATCAACTTTCTTTAGAACTATTGGGTGTCGCAGCAAAGCTCAACCTTTTAGATGGAAATCTGGACGATGACTTTATCGATTGCGCAAACGAAGCGAGTGCAGAGATGCAAACCAAAGAGTTTCAAATTGACAGTGTCCAGTCCCAATATGAAGATGGTCATGTCACAAAAGAATACCTGGATATGCGACTTGAAGAACTTTCGCGCATGGAGTGATTTGGCAAATTTTAGAACGATCAGGCCAAGCGATCATCTAAGAAGCCTCAAAACGAATGATCGATTAGCGGGAATCTTGCCCCAAACATCTACACTCAATGTCCCAATGCAAAAATCTCACTGGGCACTGATCACCCCTTCTCAGACAAAGACTTGCGCAGCACATAGATGTTCCCATCGTCTGAGCGCAATAGTCGCATCTCATGCATCAGTACGAGCCATCGGCATTTGCCAAAATTCCAAGCAGCTGTCGCCGTAGCGCCTTGTGTTCAAGTGCTCTAGGTGTTCGTTGTGTGGGGTCGATGCCTCAGTGCCCCGCCGCCCTCGCCCGAGAACGCAAAGTCCTCCTGGAACGAGGTAGCGCCCGGCAAGCGCGAGGAGCTCTTCAGTTGCGTCTGATGATTGTAAGGCTTCATAGGGAGGGTC
>CAXTAX010000007.1:0-10294 GCA_964241995.1 uncultured bacterium
CGCAAAATCCCGCTCAGTGGGCTGCATTTTCCGCAATCCGCCAAAAATGAGCGCCGGCGCTTTGATCGAACAACTCGCATTGAAGGGACGCCGAATAGGCGACGCGCAAATTTCGCCCCTTCACGCTAACTACATCGTCAATTTGGGCAAGGCAAAGTGCGAAGACGTGCGCGCGCTAATCGCCTTGGTTCGCGCCGAAGTTTTGCGCGCCCACCATGTACACCTCGAGCTCGAGGTGCGAGAAATTCCCCAAAATCCCCACCATCCCAACCATCTCGGGGAAACGCATCCTCCCACTTCTCTCAAAACACAGCAGCGATGAGCGCGGACCACTTGCCCCCTCCAAGCATTCGCCGATTTTGCTCATATTCTCAGGCAATGAGGTGGCTTTTTTCCAAACGGCCTGAGCAGAGACGCACTTCTCTCTCCCCCCTCATCACCATCGCGAAAAAACTTGGAAATCCGCATGAGCATTTTGCTACTGTGCACGTCGCGGGAACGAACGGTAAGGGCTCAGTAAGTGGAAAGATCGCCCGCGCGTTGACTCTCAGCGGATGGCGCACTGGGCTCTTTACGTCCCCACATCTACATACCTTTTGCGAGCGCATCTGCATTGATGGACAGCGCATCACGCCCGAAGAAGTACTCAATCTACTCAACGAGCTTTGCGCGCGCATACCCGAAATCGATCAACTGCATTTTTTCGATATCGCCTACTTCCTCGCCCTAAATCATTTTTGCCGACATGCGATCGACATCGCTGTCCTCGAGGCCGGTATTGGTGGTAGGCTCGATGCGACCAATATCGGCCACCCTCTGGTGAGTATCATCACCACAATTGGAAAGGATCACACGCGCGTGTTGGGCACAACTCCTCGGCAAATCGCTCGGGAAAAGGGGGGCATCGTCAAAGCGCATACTCCCCTTGTTTTGGGAACTTTAGCGCAAAACCTCGGGATCGAGGAGATCGCAAAACGGCGCCATGCTCCTATCTCAATCGCCGGTTCTTCCCATCCCCATGTCGATGACTACAATCGCGCAGTGGCGAATTCGGCGCTAACCCTGATTGGAACAAGATTTCCCCAGAATGCTAGGGCACTCGCCAACGGCTTAGCGTATCGCCCACCCGGGCGCTGCGAGTTGCTCAAGCGACCAGTTGATCAAGAGCGGTGGCCCAAAGCCGTACTATTGGACGTCGCCCACAACCCTCAAGGGATCCAGTATCTGATGCGCTCGCTCGACTTTGACTACCCTCAGGCCCCCGTGCACCTCATCTTGGGACTTGCGCGCGACAAAGAACTCACGCCCTGTTTGGTATCGTTACAAGCTGCGCCTATTCGGCTCTATCCCACCTCATTGACCGGTGAGAGCGCGCGCGGACACTCTCCAGAGGCAATCGCCTTCGCGGCTAAAGAAATTCCCTTATCGCTCGGCCCGATTTGCGCCAATCCTTGCGCCGCATTCAGAGCTGCTCTTGCATCTGCTCAAGCCACAGAAATAGTAGTGGCATGCGGATCCTTCTACCTGATTGGAGCGCTGAGAAGCGCCTTTCATCTCGAAGATCGAGAAAAATTATGAGGTCAAAAGGACACACGCATCCTTCAAAAGATCATTTGGATAGGGCCCATCGCGCTTGGCGCGACCATTTGCAGCCCGGCGACCATGTCATCGATGCCACGTGCGGCAATGGACAAGACCTCATAGCCCTCCTCTGTGAGGTGCAACCAGAAAGCGGTTTGGACAGCAACAATGAACAAGCCCTCGTTCATGGTTCCACACCTAGGCCAAAGGTCTTTGCCTACGACATTCAAGCAAGAGCGTTACACAACGCGCAGTACCGATGCCAAGAGGCTCTGAGTCCCCAACAATATTTGAGCATCGAATGGATCTTACGCTGCCACTCAGATCTTGGAGCGAATGAGGAAAATCACTCGATCTCCTTAATCGTTTACAACCTCGGCTACTTGCCAGGCGGGGATAAGTCCTTGACAACGCGCATGGACACTACGTTGCGCTCACTCTATAAAGCGGAAAAGATCCTTCGATCGGGGGGGGCCATTAGCGTCATGTGCTATCCAGGACATGAGGAGGGGTATCCCGAATGGCGTGCCATTCGCCAGTGGGCGATGCACCTGCCCTCCAAGCTCTGGAGTATTTGTGAGCATAGATGGCTCAATCGCCAAAGATCCCCAGTTTGGATCTGGTTGAAAAAAGCGTAGATCGAATCGGCAACGCGCTCATTTCAAGTTAAACAACGGTGTCTTTCGGTTTTACGCTTGAGAAGTGACCACCTCTGGCCAATGACTGTGCACTTATGGCATAGAGCACACCTAAGGCGTGCCAAACGTGTAGCTAATCGGGTAGGAGTAGCTTGTGCCCGGAACGCAGTTGGCCAAGCTAAGGCTCCCGATTGTGTATTGCACCGTAATGTTCGTTGCGCTGTTTTGGCCGGTAAAAAATGTCTGTGCTGAGGTCGTGAGCTGAATATTGCTTGTGCCGCCCGAGACTGATGAATTCCCTCCATTGCCCGTGCGCTTGGCGAAAACCGTCACATTTGAAGGCCAAGTCGCACTTCCCGAACTCAGAGCGATATCGACTTCCCAGGTGGCAGTTGCCCCATAAGTATTGATGCTAATTTGTTGCGAGGTCGGTACGATTTTCGTAGTCGTCAAATCTGTACCCGCTCCTGAAGCCAAATCGCTGGTAGACAATGCAACTGAAGGGGAGTTGGATATCGTCAAATAGGCACCCGCACTCAAGCAAGTGTTTGCGCAAATCGCTAAAAGCAACCCTGCGCTCAAGACTCCAAATGATGTTTCACTCAATACATTTGGCATGTTGAACCATTTTTTTTGTTTTTCACCAACCACTTAATGCAGCATCTTTACATCGCTTGCAATGGGGACGATGCGCCATTCAAATCCTAACTCCTGTGGATCTGAGCCGAAATAACATGGAGTGAGCGCATCGCGCTCGGGCGACCATTTGTAGCCCTGCGACCACGTCGTCGTCACCACTTTTAGAGTGATTGTGCGCATAGATGGCTCAACCGCAAAAAATCTTCAGTTTGGATCTAGTTGAAGAAGGCCTAGCAAAGTGCTTTAATTTTGAGAAATATCCAATCAAGGCGTTCCGAAAGTGTAGCTAATCGGATAGGAGTAATTCGTGCCCGGGGCGCAGTTGGCCAAGCTTAGGTTCCCAATTGTGTATTGTACGGTAACGCCCGTCGCATTATTTTGACCGGTAAAAAACTTCTGCGGCGAGGTCGTAAGCTGAATAGCGCTGGTGCCGCCAGAAATCGAAGTGTTGCCCCCGTTTCCCGTGCGCGTCGCGAAAACGGTCACATTTGAGGGCCAAGTCGGGCTTCCCGAACTCAGAGCGATATCGATTTCCCAAGTGACCCCGAGACCGTAAATGGGGATCGCAATATTAAGTTGCTGCGACGTGGATGCAACTTTTGTAGTGCTCAAATCCGTTCCCGCACCCGAAGTTAAGTCGCTGGTGGACAAGGTGACCGTAGGGGAGTTGGATACAGTCAAATATATACCGGCACTCAACGGAACGCTCGCGCCGACAGCTAAAAGTATCCACGCGCTTAAGACCCGAATCGATATCTCGCTCACAAAATTTCGCATCTCGCATTATGTCCTGTTCCAGTTTTCCCCACTGATCTCTTAATGCAGCATCTTGATATGGCGCGCAATGGGAACAATGCGCCATTCCAAAACTTTTGTGGAGCTAGACCGTAAAAACTTGGAGAGCGCGTAGCGCGCGCGGTGCGACCATTTGTAGCATGGGGACCATCATCGTTCCCACGGGCGGCAATGGACAAAATATCCACACACCCGTCTTCGAGGTGGAGCCAGAAAGCGGTTTAGACAGCAGCCATGAACAAATGTACGTTCAAGATTCCAGAAAGGTTCCAGGATTGCATCCAAGCTTTGCCTAAGACATCTATGCAAGGGCGCTGCACAGCGCGCAGAACAAATGCCGAGACCTCTGCAGTCTCCAGCATTGTTTGTGCATCGAATCGGTTTTGCGCTTTCACTCAGTCTCTAGAATATTTGTGCACATAGACAGCTCAACCGCACAAGATCTCCAGTTTGGATCTTGTTGAGGGAAGCTTAAATCAAAGTACTTTAAGCTAGAGAACTGTCCAATTAAGGTGTTCCGAACGTGTAGCTAATCGGGTAGGAGTAATTCGCGCCTGGGGCGCAGTTGGCCAAGCTCAGGTTCCCGATCGTGTACTGTACGGTAACACCTGTTGCAGACCCTGTTCCAGTGAAAAACTTTTGCGGAGAAGTCGTGAGCTGAATGGCGCTCGTACCGCCCGAAATCGTGCTATTGCCCCCGTTTCCCGTGCGCGTTGCGAAAACGGTTACATTTGAAGGCCAAGTCGCACTTCCCGAACTCAGGGCGATATCGACTTCCCAGGAGCTTAAAAACAAAAAGGGAATACTGACACTAATTTGTTGCGACGTCGGCACGACTTTTGTAGCGCTCAGGTCCGTACCCGCACCCGAGATCAAGTCGCTGGTGGACAAGGTGACCGCGGGAGAATTGGATACAGTCAAATAATTATAAGCACTCAATGGAGCGCTTGCGCCGGTTGCCAAAAGTATCCACGCGCTCAACACCCGAATGGATGTTTCGCTTAAAAAATTTTCCATCTTGCACCATTTCCCGTTCTAATGCGTCCGGCTGATCACTTACTGCAGCATCTTGATATGGCGCGCGATGGGGACAATCCGCCACTCTAAATCGTAATTGCTGTCGGGCTGAACTGTCACGACTTGGCTCGAGGGGCTATCGAGCTTGTACTCCTCGGGCACTGGCAAGTCCACCGCTTCAACGGTACCCTTGCCCGGTCGAAGCTGATTGAACTCAAAGTACCCTTGGGCATCTGTCACAGCGACGATTCGGCGTGAGCTGTCCTCTTCCTTCCCAGTAATGACGGCGCCTGCAACGCCCTCGACGGTCCCCCCGCTGTCTTTAAGCGTGAGTTGGCCGCGATCGTCGGTAACGATTTTATTGTCATCTCTTAAAATGCGCACATGACCACTAATGCGCGCTGCGCTCGTAGTGAGTAGATCGCGCTTTTCGAGCTTCCCCGAAGCCAAGCGCACGGTTTGTACGCCGAGATCGTCTTCGACCTTTCCAGGAGGGAGGTTTTCGAGCCAAAGGGGGTAGCTTCCAGCGGGGACATCGCTGAAGATGTACTGCCCCGATTCGCTCGTAAAACTCTTGCGACCCCCGAGACAAACGATGTACCGGTGGCTGCTTTTGGGATCTTGCTCATCGCGCACGCGTCCCCTCAACGCACATCCCGTCGAGCGCCCTGAAGGTAACCCGAAATAAATCGAGTAGTTCAACATCAAAGTGTGCGTTTTGGGGGAGGTGCTTCGCGGATAGAGGTTGGCGTTGTAATTGAATTTCAGCGTATGCGTGGGCCAAGGTCGCCAATTGACCGAGGTGTTGTAACTCAGGTTGCGCTGATTGTCGGAGTTGGTGAAATTCGAGGAAAAGCTCACATCGGCGAGCGAGGAGAGGTTCCAAAATAGGCCGAGCGTGTGACCGGTACTTCCATCAAATGGCACCTGCAGAGGGGTCGCCCCCCAATTTCCCCTCCAGTACACACGAAGTATCGGGAGAAGTTGATACTCAACGCTCAATTGTGGATTGAGCTGAGGCCACTTGGTGAAGTTTCTGAGATAATCGCGCGCTCGGTACACCTCGCACGTGCCATCGATCGAGAGGAGTTCCCCTGCGTAGGACAACCCCGGTGTGATGCCGTTGGACGAGTCGTTTTCACTAAATTGCACGAGATCAAATTTGCGGCGATAGTTGAGCCCCAAGCTCCCCTTCAAATTCTTTGGCAAATTTTTGCGCAGGGATAAAACAGCGCTTTGCGATTGCAAAGCCGAGTTGGCCGATTCAGATCCCGGATTGTCGCGTCCAAAAAATCCCTGTAGCGACACGTAAAGGGGCGCATATTGACGAGAGAAAAATAAACTCCCCTCTTTGCGATTCTGCGTGCTCCCCCAATACCCATACTGTTGTTGCGTCCAAAGTATCGAGCCCTGCCAACGGCTCTTAAAGGGAGTCGTCCAATTGAATTGATAGGCCCATCGCTTGCTCTCTACAGGGAAATCGCGCGCTTTGTCATTGCGAGCCACTGTTGCCACGATACGCCCCCAAGATTTGGGTACGGAGCGATATGAGGCGCTGAAGATGCGTTGATGGGGACTGTTGAGCGTCGTATCCGAAATATCCTGGCGCCGCTTATTGAGCACTTCGAAAAGGTACTCCCCTCCATCGGTTGTCCAAGTGGCCGCCCCCCCTACTTGGCTCCCGCTCTTAGCGGCATTTGCAGTGTAATCGCGCTCTTTGGCGGCAAAAAGCGCGAGTTGCAGTTGGTGCCAAGTGCGATAAAGGCGTGCCCCGCGCGCTAAAATACCCGGTTGCGTCAAAGGGGAAAGCACGTAGGTCGCATCTCCCAAATCGATTCTCCAATCCACATCGATGAGGGAAAAGCGCCCCTTGTTGGTGGGATCTTGCGAGCCATTCGACCGCTCGCCAGGGACTTGGAGAAAAAAATCGACTTGACGCGAGCGGGCTCGATTGACGTAACCCGAGCCCGACCATTGCCAAACCAGATCCTGCAGCTTGCCATCGGAGGCGTACAACCATTGCAATTGCGTATCGATCGAGTTTTCGTAGGTGCGCCCTCGATCCAAGCTGTTGGTGTAGACAGGACATTGCGCCGAAGCTTTGCCGAGAAGCTGATCATCTTGTCCCCGAAAGGAGAAGTTCAACACCCAGTCGCTTTGATATCCGAGGAGGTGCACGTCGCGCCCACTGAAGCGCACACTTCCCCGCTCAGAGGGGAGCAACCGAATCTTATCCGGAGTGAAGGTGATCTTCGCCGAGAGGTTGGAGACGCACTCAGGGGTAATTTCCACAGGGGTGTTTCCGAGATTTTCCAGGCGAATGTCTAAGCTCACCGCTTGGTCTTGGGAAATTGCCGGCGGTAGGCTCTCGGTGTTTACGTAGACCTTGTAATAGGGCTTGACCACCACCGGAATGGAAAGCGGTGGCGAGGGCATTCCATCAAACTCGTGAATGAGCACGCAAGAGTAAGTTCCCGCCGGCACATTGGATGGAGGCAAGATGGTGACAAGGTCGAGTGTTGCGGCGTTGTCAGTCAAATCGAGGGTCGTTCGAAAATTGGACCCTACCTTCCATCCATCAGGTAACTGCAAACGCCGCTGCACTGAAACGGCCTGTCTCGAAGTTTGATACCAGTTGCGCATCAAAAAAGCCTGCCCCGGATTGATCTCGATCGTGGGATTGAGCAGACGATAGGTTCCCCAGCTATCACGGGTTTGCAGCAGCTGTCCCTCATCAGAACGCAACTTTGAAGGCGCCGGGAGGTGGGGCCCAAGCACTTCCCCTATACGCTCAGAATTGCTCGCGACGTCGGGCGCAGGCACCGCGGGAAGATTGGCTTCGTCCGACGCACTGGGACTTTGCGGTGACAAAGCATGGGTGATCTTCGAGGGGAGGAGCGCCGCAACCGGGCTTTGAACTGAGGAGCCGCTTCCCCCAGAGGGCATCGGCCCGAGCATTGCAGCTTGCATGGACTGCCCATCTTGAGGCAATCGATGCGCATTGCTATGCGGCACTTCAAGCGCATCTAAAGCAAAAAAGAGAGCGGTAGCGCGTGAGTAACCCAGATACGCGTGCACATCGACTACGCGATTCCCATCATAAAAGGAGGGGTGCACGAGCCAGGAGGACAATCCTGGAATATCGTCCCAAACTGCCAGACAGTGCGCCCACCTCATCTCATTGATCCAACGAATCCAGCGATAGTCGGCGCAAAATGCCGCGGATTCTGGCGGCGCTAGCCCCATGCGCCATGACCGATCCCCTACCCATCTCTGTCCAAAATAGCTGCGATCCCCAAATGGCGAATCCCCAACATCCTGAACGCCGCATCCTGCTGGAAGACTCTCAATGAGGGGCGCAAGTGCGCGCAGTTGCACCTGCCGCTTGATTTCCCTAACTTCGATGCTCGGGATGGGGGCGCTCCAATTCTGCAGGCGCATTTCTCCAAGGCTTCGCTGCGCCAGATAGGGAAGCCAATACTCTTCCCAATAGCGCTGATGCGCACTATAGCGCAGCGCTTGGCGAAAGTAGAGAAAAGCTCTGGGGTCTAAAAACTGCGATACAGACGGATTGGCCGCACAACCCACTTCTGTTGCCAACGAGCGCTGCGAGGAAAACAAAGCGAGAAAAAGCCATGTGCAAAGAACAATGCTTCTGCGCAATAGGGGCGATTCATGCGCGTGATGTTTCAACGAACTAGATGAAATGCTGCGCACAACCGCAAGGCCCCATTTAACTCAAGAGGGATTGCCGCACACTTTTGAGAAAAAATTTTTTCTCTCAAAGCCGCGAAACCCATTGGGCGTTTCCCCTCTACCGCTGCTATATATGAACTCAATAAGTATGAACAACTCGAGATTCGGGCATATAACCGGGAAGAGAACTAAAATCGGACCATAGGCACTTAGTTTTTTAACTTCAATGCGCAGTTTAATTGATGACAGTTGACTATTGCATCCCTTGGAGGGAAACTTTGCAAAAACGTAGTACTGGTCGCCTAAAACGGGCTAATCGTGTCGTCGCATTTTTGCGAGACTTTGGGGGCTTTCGAGCCCAAAGCTCCCTATTACAATCATTTATGAACCGAAAAGACACATATTTTAGGTGTAGCGCTTGTCAAATATCGGAGCGCTAAATTTGTGTTTTTTGCGAATTCGTTTGCAATTAGAGGTTGTAAAACAATAAACAGAAAAAATTATTGACTGCATTGCGCATATGCCGCTTGGTCGAAGGCTTGTCCTTTGACCGTGTATGCGGCCACCTTGCAAAAATGATCAGGGATTAATGACCCCTGTTACAGATCACCTCAGAGGTTCGTTTTGACGACAAATACCAGCTTGCAAATGACGCGCACGCTTTCCGCTATTGGGCCGAGTTTCCCTTCATCGTCTTACGGTCCACTCGATGCCCCGCCGCCACCGCAATCGACGATGCTATCGGCGACGACGGTAGAAAATTTGACCAATGCGCTCACAAACGCGACGGCAACTCTCCAACAAGTAGGGCAAAACGCCACGCAATCCCTTCAACAAGCCGGATACAATGCGACGCTGACTCTACAGCAGGTGGGGCACAACACGTCTGTGATGCTTGCAAGTGTCACGGACGTGTTGGTCCAAAAAATCATCTCTGCAGCGACAAACGCCTCGCTCATCATTCAACAGCAGGGGCAAGATATCCTGCAGAATTTCATCAGCACTTCGCAAAATGCCACACAGTTAGCGCTACAGCTGCAGCAGCAGCAGCAACATCAAGTTGTGAGCATCGAAGATTATTCCGATCCAAATGCTGCCAACGACGGCTCTTCCTTGAGTCAGCAAGTCGGTCAAATCACCAATTTGGTGGCTTCTACCAATCAAACGGCGAATGCCGTTCTCGATTTGCAAACAACCCTCAACACAACACTTGGCGCATTGGTACAGCAAAACCAACATGCCTTTCAAACCCTCATCAATGCGTCGAATACGGCAGCGAGTGCCGCTTTGGCTGTGCAAAACTCTTCGCAAAACCTCTTCAACAGCGCTTACAATGCCACCCTCAGTGCGTTTAACCACACTGGAACCCAACTGCTGACTCAACTCGTCAACACATCACTTATCAATTCCTCCACTTTAGTCGGGCCAAACAGCAACTTTGGCCAACAACTCAATGAGACGATTAGCAACGCGACGGCCCACGCGATCAACACTACGCTCAACAGTATTCAAGGAACTTTCCTCACTACGAATGCAGCGCTGCAAAATCAAACCGGATCTTTGGTGCAAAACATTACGAGCTCTACGGTCAATGCCACGCTAGCGAATCTCACCCAACAACAGCAAACGTTCATTGAACAGTTCAACGCCACGGCATATTCCTCTCCCGTCGTCGATCTCGTAGAAACCATCGGTTCGGTCCTCAATGCCGTTTCGGGTTCCTCTGATTCGACCCTCAACTTACTCGCCAATATCACCAGCGCGCAAGATACGCAAAATCGCATTGTCAGTTCGTGGAAACTGGACTTGATGATCGCCCTCGGCGTCATTTTAATGTCTGCTGGATTGGGCCTGCATGGCTATGGGCAATTTCTGCCGCACGATCACAATCGCAGATCGATGTACGTGTTTTTTGGATACTCTTTGGC
>CAXTAX010000008.1:0-5366 GCA_964241995.1 uncultured bacterium
TGCTTTAGGCTCTTGCAATTGCGGAAGCTTGAGGAGCTCTCCACTGAGGAAAGTGAATACTTGCAGCCTGCGCGAGGCCTCAAGCTGAGAGGCAAAGGGAAATTTGGCGACGTTTCGATGAAGAGTTAAGGTCGAGGCAAGCCAAATATCCCCATCGTTTGTGTCCCATGGGCTTTTCGAGTAGGGCACGAAGTGGTGGGCCTCATTGGTCTCCATCCGCCTTCTCCGTTAGGGCTTTGATTTGATCGCGAATGCGCGCCGCCTCTTCGTAGGCCTCGCGTTCCAGCGTTTCTTTAAGAGCTTCGTTGAGGGCAAAAAGGCGCAATGAAGGGCTGATATCCCCTCCTTCTCCAACTGACCGACCGCAGTGCATGGGAATGATCGGGAGAGGAGAGAAGATCTCATTGCATAAAATGTCGGCGAAAACGGCGTAACACTCCGAGCATCCCAAGGGATGTCCCGTGCGAATGCCCGTCAATGTCGTTCGGCAATTTCCGCAACAAATTCCCGCAGAGCCCTCGCCGAGATCGGTCTGCGGATGCGCGCCTTCAACATTTGCATAGCGATTGGCGCACGGGCAATCTGCGCACATGTGCGTGCGGGAAAAATGGTGGCCAATCACTTCGGTGAGTTGCACGGCAATCGTCTTTTTACATTCAGAACATTCGAGCGGCCTTTCGCTCATGTCAAACCTCGGCAGTTGTTTGGAAGGGGAGGGAAAGCGCTCGTTTCCCCTCAATGTTCATAGACTTTTGCAAATTCATGCGCTTTTGAGTCTTGATGGACTCGAACCATCGACTCCCTCATTAAAAGTGAGGTGCTCTACCAACTGAGCTAAAGACTCGTTCTGACCCCAAGGGGATTCGAACCCCTGTTACCAGAATGAAAATCTGATGTCCTAGACCTGGCTAGACGATGGGGCCACCTAAGACAGACGATACGTTATCAAGGTAGCCGTTTTGCGACAACTGATCTCCTTTGCTGAGCGCAGAGCCTGAGTGATGCGTTGCAAGCCGCTCTGTGGGCAATTTGCCTTCATTGAGATCATAAGTGCACATGCGAATTTGACCCCAAGGGGATTCGAACCCCTGTTTCCAGAATGAGAATCTGACGTCCTGGACCAGACTAGACGATGGGGCCATTGAGAGGTGCTCACAATTGTGGCTGAAAAGACTAATTGCTGGCAAAAGCAGGTGTTGACCGTTGAATATTGAAAAAGTAATCAAGTTTATGGTAAGAATGTAAGATCTCTTTATGTTAACCGTAGTAAGTCGAGAATGAAACAGTATAGCATTTTTCGTTGATTGCGATAAAAATTAAAAAGTATTGACATAATATCTTAGACAAAAGAATTTTTCATGCACAATGTTCAACCTGCGCAAAGAAATTGTGAATTCAATTCAATCATAACAGTAATGGTGCATCGAGGCTTTTTCGAGGACAATGAGCTTGCTAAATTTACACGCGGCATATCTAAAACAGTTTGGGAAACCGTCGACGCGTCTCTTTCAAGTTTGACCATGCAAATACCAGTACCAGGGTTAGATAAATTTAAGGGAGTTAAGCATCTAATAATTTCACCTGATAAGTATTTAAATCTCACAAAATTATTTTACAATTTAGACGGGCTAACAAAAAAAACATTTTGCCAAATTTCAACGTTAAACCATTTAGAGTCACTTTGGTTGAATAGATTGGGTCTTATAGAAAGTACAGATTTATCAGCCATAACGTGTTTAAGAGATTTGAGAGAACTAAATCTTTGTAGATTGCCAAAGCTAAATGATGAAATTGTAGAAATAATTAGTAAAGTTCCAATATTAAATAAGTTGGGCATTGAAAAATGCGAAGGAATTACAACATGCGCTTTGAGTCAAATTATTGAGTTTCCTACAATTTCTCATTTGAGAATTAAGCGAATACCAAATCAAAAACTAAGTTACATTAATATCACTGACCATCCTTTTGCAGTGGATAAAACTCAGTTGGAAAAATTTCAAGTGCTGGATTTAGATTATGTAGATTCCCGCACATTTGTAGAGTTTGTTGAAACAGGTTTAAGCAATCAAGAAAACTTAACTTTTCGTGATCCAGAAGATAATGATTTTACAGTAGAAGGCACATATATAGAAAAATTTGGGAAAATTGAGTTGCAAATGCATCATTTACGAAGTTTAATTGGAAATTTTTCAAATTTACAAACATTAAAAATTGGACCCAGGAAAGATTCAAGAAATATAACACTTGATTTGCGCCTTTTACTAAAATTACCTCAATTAGCTGCGCTTGACATTAGAGGCATGGAACTTCTCAACATTCAATATCATGGTAGACCGCATATCGATCCATCTCAGTTACACGTACTAGATCATTTGCAAAAATTAAAAAAGCTTAAGATAGGTAGTTTTGGTCATAAGAACAATAGTCGCCAAATGGAACTTTCTATAGCTAGATGCACTCAATTAACTCATTTAGTTGGGGAAAACCTTATTTTGCAAGGTTTTTTAGACATTGGTGTAATTGGAGAACTTGTGAATTTGGAAATTCTCAAAGTTAAGGAAGACCCCTACAACCCCAATTTAAATTTCTTTAGACGAAGTGATCTTAAAATTGTGCGCTTATCATTTCCATTTTTGCCAAAGCTTAAACATCTCTCGCTTAGATGCATAAGATCATCATGTTGTAATGAGGAAATGTTTTGTCTTGATACTAGTTTTATCATAAATAGAGTATATCAAACTAGTTTAAAATTGTTAGAAGTACAAAAGTTTAGATTACAGCACGATAATTTGAAAGAAATTAAAACTCGTCTACGAAATACTACGATCCGCCTTTTGGGTTGCGAAATCATAAGTAAAGTTGATTTTACGTTGCTATAAGGTCTGTGTTGACAAAGCGTTTGAAAATGCGCATGAGTTGAACACTTTACACAATATAAAGATGTTTAATAAAGTTGTATTTTAATTTTTATACTTCTGTATTGAATGCATTTAAACGGTCATAATCTCTTTTTCTCTCTCGTGGCATAGTTCGTCCGCAACCTTGCAGTACTTATTCGTCAATTCCTGTACTTTTTTTTCCTCGCGCTTGCACTCATCTTCCGATAATACTCCGGTACTCTTGCCCTGCTTGGAAATCTCGAGGGATTCGCGCCGCGCGTTGCGAATGCTGACTTTGGCCTCTTCCCCTTTAGTGCGACAGACCTTGCCCATTTCCTTGCGCGTCGATTCATCCATCGCCGGGACGTTGATGCGTACCGTCGAGCGATCGACGATTGGATTGAGGTTGAGATTTGCTTTGGTGATGGCTTTGCCAATAGCCCCCGTGTTTTGCGCATCGAAAGGGGTGATGACCAGCTGGCGCGCATCGCTCACTGAAATTTGCGAAAGGTCTTTGAGCTTCACGCTCGTTCCGTAGACCTCTACGGGTAGAGTATCGACCAACGCCGGACTAGCGCGATTTGAGCGAATGCCCTTGAGTTCTTGTTTCAGATACTCGATCGCCTCGCGCATTTTGCGCTCAGATACTTGGGTACTTTCAGTCATTGTGTGTTCCTTTTTTGGCTTTTCCGCGAACGTATTCTACGGGTCAAAAATTGTGCTTCCAAAATGCTGGTCGCTCACAGCGCGCGATAGCGAGTCGCGATCGCCGTAGCGAAAAATGCGAATGGGCAAGCGATTTTCTCGGCACAAGATCAATGCAGTGCTATCGAGTACCTCGACGCGATGTCCAAGTGCTTGGTCAAAGGTGAGGTGGGGCAAATGCTGCGCTTCTTCGAATTTCACTGGATCTTTGTCGTACACGCCGTCGACCTTGGTGGCCTTCAAGAGCACCTCAGCGTTCATCTCCAGGGCCATCAACGCTGCAGCTGTGTCGGTGGTGAAATGGGGATGACCTGTGCCCCCCGCGAAGAGGAGCACCTCGTTGCGCGTTAAAGACTGCTCCATGCGTTGGGCATTGAAGCGTTCAGAGAGGGGATGATCTCCGAGGTGATTGAGCACGCGGGTTGGAATGTTTTGGCGCTTGAGGGCTTGCACGAGTGCAATGGCGTTCATCATCGTCGCCAACATGCCCATGTGATCGGAGGCTGTGCGCTCGAATTTTTTGCCCTCTCCGCGAAATCCCCGCCACAGATTCCCCGCTCCTGCGACGATGCCGATTTTGATCCCCAAAGCATGTAGCGCGGCAATTTGCCGCGCGAGCTCCAAGCAACTTTCCTCCCAAATACCCGATTGCCCTTCGGGAGCGAAAAACTCTCCCGAGAGTTTGAGTAAAATGGAGCGGTAGAGAGTAAAACTCGAGGGTGCTGAGGTCTCGTCTTGTGAGAAATTCATGGCCATTTGTGCGATGGGGGGAATACGTCAATTAGTCGGCGACGCACCACCGAACAAAATGCGCTAATTGCAGGGCTTCGCCCGTTGCTTTTGCCTTGCGCGCGACGAGATCTTTGACTAAGAGATTCGGCTCTTTGATGAATTCCTGCTCAGAAAGGCATGCGGTTTGGCAAAATGCGCGCACCTTGCCAGTGACAATGCCCTCGAGAATGTGGGGGGGCTTCCCCTGCATTTGCGAGCGGGCGATCTCGCGCTCTTTTTCCAACACGGTTTCGGGAACAGAGTCGGGATCGAGAAACTCGGGCGCGCTCGCAGCGACGTGCATACCGATGGAATGGGAAACGCCTTTTGCAAAGGCGTCGAAGCGCCGCAGTTGAATGTTTTCGCCCAGACTCTGCACCAAAGTGGCGCGATATTGATCGACGCTCAAGCTCGCATCCCCTTCAAAAGGGCGCTCTAAAAGCTCTTCAAGGGAGTGAGGGAGCTCCTGAGCAACTTGCTTGGCCAAAGTGTGTAAAAAGTTTTCGAAGCGATCATTTTGCGCGACAAAATCGGTTTCGGCGTTGAGTTCCACAAGCGCCACCGTTTCTTCAGTTTCGCCAAAGGCAATTGCGCCTTCGTGGGTTTCGCGCCCTTGGCGCTTCACGGCAGTGGCCATTCCCTGTTTGCGCAGAAAATCGATCGCCCCTTCGAGGTCGTTGCTCGCGGCTTGCAAAGCGTCTTTGCACTTGCCGATTCCGACTCCCGTTTTCGCGCGCAGTTGCTTGATCAGATCCATATCTGTAGACATCGAATTTTAGTTCTCCCCTTCTCCACCGCCGAGTTTCGCCGCTAAAACGCGTGCGCGTTTTGCTTTGCGCGTCGCCTCTTCGGCCGCGACCTCTTCGGAACTCTCTTTTTCATCTGTGGGCTTTTCCCGTGACAATGCCAAATGCATTTCCCGCTTCTTATCGATCGCCGCGTGGGCCAGAGCCTGCACGACGATGCGAATGCGCTTATGGGGATGGTCAGTGCAGGCAAGGACGAACTCGA
>CAXTAX010000008.1:5376-10059 GCA_964241995.1 uncultured bacterium
CAGTTGGTGTCGACAAGAGCCATGACGGGGATATTTAAAGTCTTGGCCTCTGCGATGGCGAGGTGCTCCTGATTGGGGTCGACCACGATGACAAGACCTGGGGGCTTCCGCATGGTGCGAATTCCACCGAGATTGCGCTCGAGCTTCACTTGGTCTTTCGTGAGATTGGAGATCTCTTTTTTAGTGAGCCCATCTCCGCCCGCTTCGAGGCGCTTTTCGATGCGCTCGAGTTTGCGAATCGACTGGCGAATCGTCGAGAGGTTGGTCAACATCCCCCCAAGCCAACGCTCGCAAACGAAAAATTCTCCGCAAGCCTCGGCGCATTCGCGAATGACGCTTTTGGCTTGTTTTTTGGTGCCGACGAATAAAATCGTCTTGTGCTGGGCCACCGTGTCGGAAATTACTTCCAGACAGTGACGAAGCTGGTGGAGGGTTTTCGCCAAGTCGATGATGTGCAGCCCCCCCCGCACTTGAAAGATGAAGCGTTTCATCTTGGGATTCCATCGATGCTTTTGATGGCCAAAATGCGCGCCCGCTTCGACGAGTTCTTTGATTGTAACTTCTGTTGCCAAGCCTTGTCCCTATGGGTTGACGACGGCATCTCGCTCCTGGCGAGATTTCGGTCTTGGTGATATGAGAGGATTTGCGAAAGTAGCGCCCGATCAGAATCGAACTGACACAAGCAGCTTGGAAGGCTGCGGTTCTACCATTGAACTACGGGCGCGAGTCTCGATACTAGGGCAATTTATTGCCTTTCCCAATTACCATCAAGTGTGAATCCGGGGTCCTACATGGGAGCTGCCCTCAGCGCACTGCCACCACTTCGCCGCCATGCTCACCAAACAGCGCGCCGCCCTCAAAGCGCATCGCTTTGCGCTCGGCTTTCTTCTAGCTCTCGCTATGATTGGGGGACGCCTTTGGTATTTGGCCGTCATTTGCCACGAAGCGTTTGAAGAACGGGCGCGCCGCCCACAAATTCGCTCGGAGTCGCTTCCAGCTGAGCGTGGCAAAATCACCGACCGCTTTGGGATACCTCTTGCCGACAATGCGCTTTGTTTTGAGGTGACCGTGCGCTTTGGGGACATTCAGCACGCATCGATCGCCGAATTGGCCGCAAGTGGCGCTCGAAACCGCATTCCGGAGGGGCCCAAGTCGCGCGCGCAGTACATCGAGGCCCTTTCGTCGGAGATCGCGGTGCATTGCCAAATGCCTGCGCAGCGCGTGCGGGATCTCATTTCGGAGAAGGCCACACTCACCCCCTCTATCAGCGTTTGTATCGCTCGTGATCTCACGTATGCGAGCTTTGCCGCGTTGAAACTGCGTTGCACGCGCTGGCCCGGATTGTCGGTGCGCACTTCAACGCGCCGCATTTATCCGTTGGGACAAGTGGGTTCCCATATCTTGGGGCATTTGGGTCAAGTCGATGCGCGTCAATTGGGCAAAATTGCGAGAGAGATTCGCGCCGTCCAAAGTTTGCTGGAAATCGAAGAGCACTGGGCCGATCAGAAAATGCTCAAGGCGCGCCTGGAGGAGTTGCAGGGGCACTACCAGCGCCGAGTCGATCGAGTGGGTCAAGCGGGGCTCGAGGGGCAGCTGGAACCCCATTTGCGCGGTCGGTGTGGGCAAATACGCGTCGAGGTAGATGCGCGGGGCCGCTCTTTACGCCGATTGGCGGGGGAGACGATCGCGCCCCGCAGGGGTCGTTCTTTTTCCCTCGCGCTATGCGCGGAGCTTCAGGGCTTTGCCGAAGCGCTTTTGGTCCAAAGTGAGGCGATGCGCGAGCAGTCGCTGCTGCGTCAGAATTTGGCAGCTCCTTGGATTAAGGGGGGAGCGATCGTCGCTCTCGACCCCACCACTGGGGAGGTCTTGGCCCTGGCATCGACCCCCACCTTTGATCCCAATGATTTCGACGGGGGGGAGTGGCTCACCCCGCGGGGGGGCATTGGCCAATGGATGGAATTGCCACGTCACATTGGCGCAACATGGGATGGATTTGTCCCCCTGCAAAGGCAAGTGGCGGATGATGACCTCAACCTCTCCCTTTGCAGCGAGCCCCTGACGTGGTCGCTCTATTTAAAGCTGGTCGATGGAGGGCGCGGACGGGTGCAGGGTTTAATGGGACGTATCGCGACTGTTTCTGATGCCCACCTTCTGCTGCGGGCATTTGAGCAATTGCGCGTCGTCTACAAAAAATCGAGTGAAACGGAGGAGGGTCCAGCGCTCATCGATGCCCTTTACTGCGGGCCTGGCCATTGCCCGATGCGCTCCGCAGCGCCTTTCGATGACGTGAGCGCGCTGTCCCCCACAGAGCAGGCATACGCTCGCCCCGCTCGCGCGATTTGCGATCACTATTTGGGACCCATCTCCCGCAACGACCACAAGCTTCTCGCGCTCGATCTCATTCGTCTGCTCTTTGATACTGAGCGCATCTCCCCGAAAATCGCTCGTTGCGGATTTTCCCTCGATGCTTATCGGCACCACACGCAAGCTCGACTTCGCCTCGAAGTCTCGGCGCGCGCCGCCTTGCGGGAGTGGTTTTTAAAGGGTCCCTTTCAAACTTGGCGCAGCGATCATCAGCGGTACTTTCTGGCTGCGAAGCGCTTGGAGGAAAGGCATCGGCGTCGCCCAGCGCGTCCTTACACCGAATATGTCTCTGAGGAGTTTCATCGGCAATTTGCCTCGTTTTGGCGCGATGAGGCTTCTGAGCTTTTGCAGCTTTTTGTGAGCGATTCGCCCAGATCTCGCGATGCCGGAGCTTGTAAGGCTTTGGCCACAATCAAAGATGCGGGCTTTGCGGCCGATGTGCAGTTATTGCGCGAGGCCATTCGAGCACTTGCTGTCGACTTGAACGAATCCCCCCAAGCCGTTGCGAGCGACTACTTCAAAAGCTTTCGTCGTTTTGGTGAATTGCGCCGCCCTCTTTTGGGGCGCTATCCCTCTTTGCCCAATCGCAACGTGCAGATCGAAGGGGATTTGGCGGGGGCGTTTCGCCCCCGTGGGGGATTTGGGTACTTGCGCTCTAACGGGTGGCGGGGGGCGACAGCGCAAGGCTCGATTTTCAAGCTGGTGATTGCCTATGAAGCACTGCGCCAACGCTGGTTTCCCGGTTGCCAGTTCGACCAGCTAAATCCCTTGACCATGTGGGATTTCGTGCGACGTCAAAATGGGCGTACGATTGTAGGGGCGACAAAGGAGGGCACGCCGATTACGCAGATGCATAAAGGGGGTCGATTGCCCAAGAGCAGCCGCAGTGAGATCGGAAAAATCGATTTGATCGGCGCGATCACCAGCTCCAGCAATCCCTATTTTTCCCTGCTCGCCGCTGAGCAGATGCCATTGGACGACCTGCGCCTTGCGATTGACGATCTGGGATTTGGTCGGTTGACGGGGATCGATTTACCTGGAGAGGTTGCGGGCAATGTCCCTCAAGATCTAGATCGCAATCGCACTGGGCTCTACAACACGGCGATCGGCCAGCACGCATTAACCGTCACTCCCGTACAAACTGCGCGCATGCTCGCTGCCCTCGCAAACGGGGGACAGCTGCTCACGCCTAAAATCGTACGCACAGAGGTGGGAGCAGCAGCTAAGAGGGGGGTATTCTTGCCAGGCGAAATTCGTCGGGCGCTCTTTGAGGGAATGCATCGCGTTTCCTACGACCCCGCGGGATGCGCCAGTGTTTCGGCGATTCGCACCTTTGCCCCTCAAAGCGCGGCGATGCGCGCGTATCGCCAGTTGCGCGGGCAATTTATCGGAAAGACCAGCACGGCTGAAATCGATGAGTGGTGCTCCATTGCCGATCAAAAACCCGAGCGCTGCTCGCATATCTGGTTTGGGGGAATTTCCTTTGCGAGCGACGACAAGAAGTGGGCCTATCCCGAACTCGCGGTCGTCGTCTTTTTGCGCCATGGCACCTTTGGCAAAGAGGCCGCCCCCATCGCCGCTCAGCTCGTCGCCAAATGGCGGGAGATTAAAAGTGCGCATACACAGCATCTAGGCGATTCAAAGTGAGCACCTTTTGTGTATTGGCATTGTCATACTGTAATTTTGGAGATTATATACGCACAATTTTTACATAGAAATCCACGCCTCATTCCTTAAAAATCCAGCAACTCAGACAACTGCAGTGGTTTTTGGTAGCTCGTAACTGACTTCCTGTTGATCATTCATTCAAAATACCATGCAGTCATACCTTCCAATAAATAAATCACACAATTATTTAACGCTGTATTGATCGTGGGCCTTTTTCTATAAAACGCAGATGACAAATCTGCGCTTTTGGATATCAGTACTATAACTCCCCCAAACCATTGCGGGATCGATCCCCATTTTGAGGTAACTTCTACAACGTCAGTGCGTCGCGATCGATTAAATCAAGGGCAAAAAAGTGCCCTTCAGTGTAAATTTACACATTTTAAATAGCCTTGTTTAAAATGCGTAGTATGGTTCTATAAGAAATTTTTCGATAAATCAGCTTGTCGTTTTCACAGCTGAGCTTTCCACTGCAATCTACACAGACTCATGAGCGCTGTATGGAACTTGCCACCCAGATTTCGCCGAAATTGAGTTTTGCCACTTTGTCTAGAAATACCATACAGAGCGCTGTTATCGACCGGGTGTTGACATTGAGAAGTGCGCACCCGGCATGGCAATAACTTTAGGAAGATTTGAGCAGGTTGACAT
>CAXTAX010000009.1:0-9885 GCA_964241995.1 uncultured bacterium
GCTCAAGGGGATGAAAGGGAGAAGACACGTTCAGCTATGAAAAAATATGGGTGTGGGGAAAAGTAATGTTCTTGCATTTTGCGCTCGATCATTGTTTCCCCGCAGGGGAGTTTTTGACGAGCGCAATTGGCGAAACTTGGAAAGAGACTTTGCCCGACATTCAATTAATCGACCGCACAAGCCATCAAATTCTCGAAGAAAAGATCTTCGGCGGTCGGTGGGTGCGGCTCATCTACACGACTCGCTGGGGTCAATGGCTCGCCCCCAAAATCGCCCGGTGGCCTTGGCTCTCGCGCGTCTACGCCCTTTGGCAGCGCCAGCGTTTCACGCGGCGTAAAATTCGCCCCTTCGTCGAATCCTTCGAACTCGATGCGAGCGAGTTTGCGTGCGCCATTGAGAAGTTCAAAAGCTTCAACGACTTTTTTACCCGCAAGCTCACTCCTAAGGCTCGTCCAATCGATCCCGATGTAGACGCGGCTATTTTGCCTGCCGATGGGCGCTACAAGTTTTACGAGAACATCGAGGAGGATATTCCCCTCTTCGTCAAGGGAAACACCCTTTCGATCGCATCGCTGCTCGCAAGTGATCCCCAATGCACAAAATATCTGGGGGGAACGCTCATACTCGCGCGCCTCAGCCCCGTCGATTGCCACCGGTTTTTTGCGCCCGCAGCGGGCCGCATCTCTTCCCCTGTCGAAATTCCCGGATTGCTCTACTCCGTCAATCCACTAGCCACGCGGCGAAAAGGGTCGATTCTCGCCCGCAATCGCCGCGTGCTCATGCGGATGCACACCGAAATGTTCGGGGAAATTCTCCTCATTGCCATCGGCGCGACGTGTGTGGGAAGTATTCACGCGACCTATTCTCCAAATGAGCCGGTGCGGCGCGGTGAGGAAATCGGCTACTACTCCTTTGGAGGCTCGGCATTCGCGCTGCTCTTCCAATCGGGAGCTCTTTGCCTTGCATCTGATCTAGAGAAGTTAGCGCGCCAGCCGAGTGAGATCTACTGCCAATACGGGCAAAAACTGGGAACGCGGCGCGCAAGGTGAGCGTCAAGTTTTGCAGCGTACATCTCCAGTCAGCTTGCCTGCCTATAAACAACTCTAAGCCAGGGCATTTGGATCTAAAAAATCGACTTGTTTCCCAAATTTTCGATTCACGCTGCAAATCGACTCACTGCGCAGTTTCTGCATTCTTCTTTGAAAGTCCGCAATATGCAAAGCGCGCAGTTGTTCCTGCTCATCGCAGCCCGGAAGAGCGCCATCTCGCAGAGCTTGAAACTGCTGACCGGGCGCGGCATCGGGGAGGATGATGTAGAGGATCGGAGCGCTCGTAAAGGGGCAAGTCGCGCTCTGCTCTAGCCACTTGAGAAGCGGCTTTCGGGAATAGACGATTTTCGAGGAGGTGCTCAGGATGGCTCGGTCCTGCGCATCGAGTATTCGATCCCAAGTGATGAAACATGCTGGGGCGGCGCGCACCTTGGCAAGAGCCAGCATCACCTCCCTTTGATCGAGGTGCAGCAATTGCTCCAACACGCACTCCGAACACGCTTCAAGACGCAGCGACTCCTCACCCACTCCGCATGGATGCGCCGCTTCGACTAAGCGCTGCTGAAGTTGCGCCATTTGCCCGCGCAACAGCTCCAATTCGCGCTGTTGTTCTTCCACCTGATCTTGAACCAAATTTTGCTGCCCTCGCGCATGCGCGCGCGCTAAGGCAAGGAGCGTTGCAGATGCCTTAGCCCCCAACAGGGCCACCCCTAAATAGCCGCTAAAGACGACCGCCCAAAGGAGCTCGAGGTTTTCAGAATGAAGGGGGTGGCGAAGCAACTGCACCGTGATGTACGCGCAAAGTGCGCAAATGGCGATGAGTTGCAAGATGCGCGCAATCAACTCGGCGATTTTTTCGATCAGGGAGAAATCGTCGCGTGGAGTACAGGGCTGTGCCGCATCGAGTTGAGCACTTGGTGATTTAGGTAACCGAGGCGCGTTTACCGCGCTAGGCGCGAGCTGCCCAGCATTTGACCCAATACTTGGCCCGATACTTGGAGAGATTGCACTGACCATAGAACACATTCGTTTGATTTTACTTATCGCAGTTAGCTGCGGGCGAATCTAGCAACAGTGTACACAGCACACCGATTTGCCGCGAAATACTTCCGCGAATTTGCAAAAATTGCCTACAGTCTCGCGCCCCGACGATCATTTCACTGGCGCAATGGGCCGCTATGGGTTATAAGAGCCGCGTTTTTGCCCTTCTCTACCGGGTACACATGTTTTCCCCCTCTTAATCTGTGAACTGCACGACAATCGGTTTTCCTTTCAAAAAAAACGCGTCTCCCATTTGGGATGAGACAGCGCCCTTCGACGCGCCGGATGCATCAGAGGAAAGAGCGGTCCAAAAGGAGAATAGGCCCACTGGCCAAGCTTCAAAAAGCGCACGCGAGGTGCAAAACGTCATACTCCCGAAACTGCGCAATGACATGCGGGGGTTTGCCATCAGCGCCGTTCCCCCTCAATTCTCGTCGTTCGAAGCCGCGGATGAGCTAGCGCGCTCATGTGTCCAAATGAGCCTGGCGATCGAAGCGACGGTGCACCGCCACCCAAACCTCATCAAAGCATTCCCTCACCTAGAAAAATTTACAGAAAGATGGCGGCAAATCCTTCCAGCTGGCCATCTGCCACGCTTGCTGAGACTGCAGCGCTCGTGTCGCGAATCCCTTGGGCAACTCGCCAAATGCTGGGGCTATAACCAACCCCAATGGCTCAAGGTGTACCTCCCCATACTGGGTTATCGCAAAAGCGATGAGGATTTCTGCGAAGACTTTTTTCAAAAGTGGGAGGTGCGCAACAACGTACTCTTGGAAATCTGTCAACGCGCTACCTTGGTGGGCAACGTAGACGCGCTCAAAATCGCCTGGCCATATCTGCCCTCTTCAGCTCTGAAGTTTTGCGGCAATCTCAAAAATGGAGAAGAGGGCTGGGGATACTTGCGCTTCGTGCATTTCGAGGACTCGCTTCCAGCGGCGCGTTTGATTCAGCGCGAGCGATGGATTGAAGTCGAGCACAGCTGCTTCGCCCATTCCTTTGGAAAATCGGCGGCTCGGGCGCTGAGCCACATCTCTCCCGCTTACAATTGCTCGATCCCCATACCGATTATCGAACCTGCTGCGCAGCGCGTGCTTTTTGCGACTTGGATTCGCTCGGGCGCAAAAACCCCCAGCGAATTAATCGCAAGGGATCTTGAAAAGTTGACTGGGGAGATGCTCGCGACCGGCAATTTTGGATTTGAAGTGTTTGCCCAAATGCAAAGTGCACTCACGCCTTTGCAAATGGTCCCAGAGTCTCATTTGCAGTACTTTCCCACGCATTTGATCAATTGGAGACTCATTCAGGCGCCCCCGCCGCAAGAGGCGACGCTTCACCAACTGCACAAAGGGCTTTTGAAAGAGAGCGCGGCAAAAGAGGATCCTCAAAGGTGTAGACAACTGAGTTCGCCTCTAAAGTCTCTCGCAGATCTGCTATACGGCTTGGAGGATATGGCTCATGAACTCAAAAGCTTTTGTTTGCGCTTTTTAGACGAGATGGAGGGGGGACTCAAATCGAGGCGCGATCTCCAAAATTTCATCGAAACACTCGAGATCGACCAAGCGGAAATCTACCTCGAATCGTCTCCAAAAATCGTGCAAAACGCACTCGGGACGATTTTGCTCTCAGCACTCATCGCCTATCTCTACCAAGTGCAACTTCATGTGGGAGGGATCTTCAAAGCGCCGGAGGCCTCCGTGCTGCTGCACTTGCACGTGCTGAGAGAGCAGCTCGATCTTTTGGGCTTAAAAGATTTGCAGTGGAGGCAGTGTCACGTCGCCAATGACTCCATTTTTGTGCTGAGTCTCATCTTCAATCCCCAGTGTCCCTGGAGGGGGCAACTCTTTATGCGTGAGAGGCGCGTCAATGTAAAAGGCTGCTCTGACCTGCAGGGCAACGCGCGATTCCAGCAGGGGGAAGTGCCCCACACGCGGGGCATCATGTATTTTTCCAGACGTGAACATGCAACGCTCGAAAAGGCGCCAGAAGATCCCTCTGCACCGCCACTTGAACAAGAAGATGAAGACAAGCTATGCGCTTTGCATGACGCTTTGGCCAAACCTCATAACCAAACCCCGTATCTATCTTCGACGCTACCTCCTAGGACACTAACCGCACGATGAGTCCTACAGCGTTGCGTCGAGCCAAACTTACCTCACAAACTTGCCAAATTTGCTCAACAAATTCGGTTGATTGCCTTAATTGCACAGAGAACGGGGAGTTCAGTATAAGGAGCCAATTCGACTCCTTATGCTGTTTGACAGCTCGATGCATTTGTGAACTACCACACTGTCTGCTCCCCATTTGGGCGATCAACGCCCCAAGCGCGCGCACCTAAAGATGCACCCGCCTCTAAAAATGTTGAAGGGGTCGTATGCCATTTCAAGCGAGCGAACGAGCGAGAACGCAAAAATGATCCCCTCCATGCATTTCTCGTGCCGTGGCACCTGCGCCACTTTCAGTCCTATCGGCTCGAGGATGTTCGGCGGGTATGTCAAAGCATGCTGGAATTGATCGATGCAGCGCTACGCGATGCCCCATCGCTCAATCAAGCCCTAATCTTCTTGCAGGGGTTGACTGGGCGGCAACGCGAGATCTTGCGCCGCAATGACGCGCAAGACCATCGCGTAGAGCGCATCTGCCGCGAAAGTCTGGAACAAATCGCTAGATATTGGGGCTACAACCACCCTACTTGGCTCAATCAGTGCCTACCCCTAGTCGGCTATCGCCCAAATGAGGAACTAAACAGCGAAGAGCAGTTCGCGCGCACCGACGTGCGTACAGATTTGCTGCCTGTGATTTGCCAATGCGCCACCCTAGTGGGCAATATGGAGGCGATTGCAATCGCCATTCGCTTTATTCCCTTCAAGGCGATGGAATACCACACCACTGCAAAGCACGGCGAGCCCGCTTGGGGGCTTTTACACTTCACGAACCGAAGAACCACCCCCGCATCCCAAGCCACTCGGCGGGGGGATTGGATCGCCATGGCATGCTTTCATTTTAGACGTCGGTACGGCGTGAATGCCCTTACTGCGCTACACGAAATCTCTCCGGCGTATCGATTCACGCGGGATGAGCTTCCCGATAGTCTGCGCGTGCAAGTACTTCAGGCTTGGGCCTTTCGCGACCTCAAAGTCCCTCCAAAGTTCGTACAAAATCTCCTCACAAAGCGCGTGGGGATCGAAATTCAACTGGCACTTCAAGAATTTCCATCGCAGCAATTATTTCGCCGCGTGCGCTTTCCCGCCGAATACGTCTGCGCCAATGCGCTGCAGTACTTCCCCCCTCATCTCCTCTATAGGCGTTTGGCAGATCTCATCAAAGTGCGTGGGGAATCAGAAGCAAAGCAGCACCAAGAGTGCCTCGATAGGCTCTCTAAGGGCATTAAACCCCGCAGCGACAACTATTGCCTTTCCATGCTAGGCGCACTCGGCGCCATACTCTATGGCGTCGAGGCAATGGGTTTAGACCTCCAAGCCTTTTATGTAGACTACTTGAACGAAGCGGAGGGGATGCTCAAATCCCGCATCGATCTCCACGAGGCGATTGAGGCGATCAAAATCGATGTAGCTGAATCTCGCAACTACCCCCAAGAGGCGAATGAGGCGATTGAGGCGATGAACACTAACATGGGTAAACCACCCAACTTTCCTCAGCAGACGAATGAGGCAAATAAACACTATACTCAACTGAAAATCGGGAAATTGAGCGCGGAAATGCGCAAAAAGCACCTGCAAAATAGCGCGCTTGTCTGCGCGCTCAGCGCGCACCTCTTTCAAGTGCAGTTTCAAATGGCTGGATCGCTTCACTGCCGAGCAGATGAAGGCGAAAACGTCTTAAACGATCTCAATGCCAAGCTGCAACTGCTCGGCATCCGCCCTTTTACCTGGGAGTTTCGCGCATCGCCAGAATCCTCTGCCCTCTGGATGAGCATCTTGTTTCAGCCTCATGCTCACGCGGCCGAGCGCGGCGAACTCATCATGATCGAAGGGGCCGCCAAAGACAGTCATCAGAAGGGCGATGCGCAATGGATCCTGTATCACTGGGCGCCCCCCCATGAGGTGACAGACGCCCTGCCTTCGCACATTACCGAAATGCTCAACGGGATGGCTGAACGGGCTCGTCAATGATGGGTCCGAAAAAACGATCGTAGAACCCCTGAAAATGCAGGGCGCAGCTACTCGTAGCATTGACATTGCGAAATTGGCGCATGTTGGCGTATGCCCCGTGTGCGTGTTTGGAAATCGTAAAGCTCGCCGCAGCTTTGGCCTGAACGAGGAAGAAGAACTCGCGCACGCTGTCGGCATTGCGCTCTGAGGTGTAGTCAAAGTGTCCGAGATACTCCAAGGTCTGCTCGATTTCTAGTCCCGACTGGCTGAGCGTGTGGCGCTGACACCCCTCGCTGAGGGTTTCGCCAAAATCGAGATCGCCACCTGGGAATTCATAGAGCATCGCCCAGCTGCGCGCGCGCCTGGGGCGCTTGAGAATCAGCAAACTCCCATCGTCGCGGCGCACCGCTGTGCGCACTTTGTGCCGCCAAAACCCCTCTTTTTTGGCCTCTTCACTAAGGGCTTGCAAAAAGGCGGGCTCGAGATCAGCCCCGAACCAAAAACGCACCAGCAAAGAGGGGAAGGGAGCCATGATGCCGTAGCGCTGCACCTCGTCGAAGTAGGCAAAGACCCCATGAGAGAAGACGGGCGCGATTTTCAAATCTTTGGCAGAGAGCACTTCAACCCAGAAAATGAACATGCGGGTCGCTTGACCGCTCACCGTTTTGTAGTCGTGCGTGCCTAGATAACCTCCAAAGTGCTTTACTTTTAGTCCTGCCTGCTCACTGAGCACACGCACCATCCCCGCCTCTACAGACTCTCCCTCCCGCAATAGATCGTTGGGGATTTCGTATTGATCGGGCAGATAGCAGCGATCGCCCCTTTGCAGAAGGAGGGCGGCAGTGCGCGAATGCGCGATGATGCCAACAGCCAATTGCGCCAAGGTCCCAACTTTGACCTGCTCGCGGCTCTCAGCCAACATCCATTCCCAACCATCGCGCAACATCGCCTGCAGATCTCCCCTTTCCCCACTTTGGGGTTAATCCACCCTTACCCTATACTGGCAAAAAAACTCAAAGCGAAACTCTGGGCGCTTAAGCGACGTTGCATGTAGCAGGGAGCGTCCCACGTACATCGCATCGCAAGTTCAGCTCAATTGCTTGAGCCCCTCAATCCCGACGCATCTGCATGCTCTTGCGATTTCTCAAAAAGTTCTTTGGCACGGCTCAAGAGCGCCGCCTTGCCAAATACGGCGCCATCCTCGATTCCATTCACGAGCGTGAACGATCACTCAACACGCTCGACGATGCGGCGCTAAAAGATCAAACGCATTCCATGCAAACGCGCTTGCAAAGCGGCGCCACACTCGAGGAGATCCTCCCCGATGCGTACGCCGTCCTCCGCGAGGCTTGCAGAAGGTTAAAGGGCACGCGTTTTCGCGTGATGGATCAGGATTTGATCTGGGACATGGTCCCTTTTGACGTGCAATTACTCGGTGGCATCGCCATGCACTTTGGCAACATCGCCGAGATGCAAACGGGCGAGGGAAAGACTTTAACTGCCTGTCTACCCCTTTACCTCCATGCCCTCTCCGGGCAGTCTGTACATTTGGTCACGGTCAATGATTATCTCGCCAGGCGTGATTGCCAGTGGAATGAGTCTCTATTCGCCTTTTTAGGCGTCAGCGTAGGCGCAATTACGCAGGCCACCCCGCCTGACGAGCGGCGGGCACTCTACCAACGTCAGGTTCTCTACGCGACGGCTTCAGAGCTCGGTTTTGATTACCTTCGCGACAACGCAACTGCACATTCTCGCTTTGAGCAAGTGCAGCGCGGCCACGGATTTGCCATCGTCGATGAAATCGATTCCATACTGATCGACGAAGCGCGTACACCGCTCATCATCTCTGGGCCCGCCGCAATTTCCTCCCACATGTACGACGAGCTTCAGGACCGAGTTGCGGAAATCGTGCGCCAGCAACGCGAGCACTGTGACGGGCTCGCCAAAGCCGCATGGGAGCATCTGATACGCCTTGGCTTCAACGATGTGCACTTCGATGAAAAAAAACGAAAGTGGACAAAAGACGAACAGCAGATGCGCAGGGAGGCTTGTCGCAAACTCTGGCTCGTCAGCAAAGGGCTGCCCAAACATCCCTTATTGCAACGAGCGCAAGAAACGCCTGCCCTGCGCGCGGACTTAAATCAGCTCGATCTACAGTTGTACGGCGAATCGGGCAAGCAGGAGCGGGCCGAATTGCTCGCCAGCCTGCTCGTTCTAGTCGATGAGCGCAATAGCGAGTACGAGCTGACCGATCGCGGGGCTTCAGAATGGCACGCTGCAGCTGGTGTCTCAAGTGGCAAGGTGCACAAACTCGTCGACGTCAAATCTCCCGCGGCGAACAAGACGCACCATACCGAAGGGGATGACTTTGTCATGCTCGATCTGGGCCATGAATATCACCTCATTGATGAGCAGGATCTCGACGATCGCCAAAAGATGGAGCGCAAACTCGCCCTGCAAGCAGAAGATGGGCGCCGCAAAGAGCGCATTCATAACTTGCGTCAGCTTCTGCGCGCGCACTTGCTGATGGAGCGCGATGTCGATTACATCGTCTTTGAGGATAAAATCGTCATCATTGATGAGAATACGGGTCGTCCACAGCCCGGTCGGCGTTACGCCGATGGTCTGCATCAAGCGCTCGAAGCTAAAGAGCGCGTAACGATTCAGCGCGAGACGCAGACCTACGCGAGCATTACGCTGCAAAATTACTTCCGCATGTACGCAAGGCTTTCGGGAATGTCGGGAACGTCCATCACCGAAGCGCAGGAATTTAAAGAGATCTATCACCTCGACGTGCTACAGATTCCCACCCATTTGCCCTGCTGCCGCCATGATGATCACGACGAGGTCTATATGACCGAGCGAGAAAAGTACAAAAGCTTACTCGCTCACGTCGAGGAGATTCACGCGCTCGGCAGGCCAATTTTGATCGGGACCGAGTCGGTCGAAGCATCTGAAAAGCTCTCGCGGCTCTTCCAGCAGCACCACCTCACCCATACCGTACTCAACGCTAAGCAACACGATAAAGAAGCCCAAGTCATCAGCATGGCCGGTCAGCGCGGGGCGATCACCATCTCCACGAACATGGCGGGACGAGGTACCGACATTCGGCTCGGGAATGCAATTGCCGAAATCGGTGGCCTGCACGTCATCGGCGCTACGCGCCACCAAAGTCGCCGCATCGATCGCCAGCTGAGGGGGCGTTGCGCGCGCCAAGGAGATCCCGGCTCTTCCAGGTTCTACGTCAGCTTCGAAGACCAGCTCATACGTCTTTTTGCGTCGCCGAAGATGACGGCGCTGCTTCAGCGCTTTCGCCCACCAGAGGGAGAACCGATTTCCTCTCCTCTTCTTTCGCGCTCTATTGAGACGGCGCAAAAGCGCGTGGAGCAGCGCAACTACACCATGCGCAAGCACACCCTTGAATTCGACGACGTGATGAATGTCCAAAGGCGCGAGCTCTACGCTCTGCGCAATGACATTCTCCAAACCTCGACAATCGTCGAGCTTTCCGAGCAGTTGATGAGCGCCGCCATCTCTATGGCCATCGAGGAGTTTTTCCCGGGAAGCGATCGCGTGCACACCGAGGGCTTGGACGCATTGCTGGACTGGACGCTGACCCACTTCCCTTTGAGCTTTGATATGGAGGCGTTGGCCACGCATTCCGAAATCGAGAAGCTGGGCACCTC
>CAXTAX010000010.1:0-9841 GCA_964241995.1 uncultured bacterium
TTCTCGGTCATCAAACTCTCCCGCACCGTTTTTTTGCATAGACTTCACCGTATTGAATACTATATTGAGATAAATCATCCGAAAGGTATTGAAAAGATGCTTATAGACATTGCGCATGCAAGAGTTGTCAAGTTTTGCTAAGCCCAAAACCATAGCGAATATGCTTCCTATTATAGATAGGATGTTTACGGAAATTCCATATATATGATCTGTAACAGAATGATGTCGGCCATAAAAATGTGCCATCTCATGACCGATTAGTGACGCTATGGTATCCTCGGGTTGAACATCCCCTAAAAGGACTGTTGACGAAAGAGCATTGCAATGCACCTTTGTAAACTCTTTGCAATCATGCGCCTTGTAAATGGCTTCGAGAAAGTGGTCGTAGATGACGATATCTCCACTTAGACATGAGTAGGCGTTGCAACAGTTGTGGTCGAGCACCTTCACTCGAAACGAACTAGTATCGTATCCTTTTGGCATGCTTTGTAGAATTTGGCTCAAAATTCGTTCAGCAATACTTTGAAAGCGGATGAATTCCCCCTTCTTCGTATGGATACCCCCCATACTCAATGAACTGTGCATGTGATCCACGGTAAATGCAACTTTTCCCAACCAAATTTGGGCTTTTCTCGGCATGAGGTGTATTTCTCTGTAACCCGATAAAAGATTGCGGGACAGAAAGACATCTGCAACTTTTCCAATAACTCCCTGATTTTTGGAAACGGGGGGAAAGGACCAGAGACTTGCGTTTGCTTGATTGCGCCAAGTGGGAAAGGTAGCCGCTCCTTGAACGGCATTGAATGTGGTGGTCATATGCAAGTCTCACAAATTAAGATAAATCGTTTAATGTCGCTGCTCGTCGGATAAAACTGTTAACGCTGAGCAATGGAAAGGCCTATTTATTAGCCCTAATCGATGCAGACTTCGATAGACTATAGTAGCATCTTCGTTTTGGTCAATATATAGGCAAAAAGCCACTCTCTTGAAGGTAAAACCATAGAGGCGGTTAGCGCGGCTAACGAGCAGAAGTCAAAGATTGACTGAATAACCAATATGCGTCTATCCGATGAAAATCTCCTCCAAGACATGTTTGATCCCGCAAACGATGGGTTCCCAGCCTACCTGCAATCTCTTTCACCTAAGGCCGAATGGCAAATACGGGCGATTTTCCAGTGTGAAGCTTTTGGTGCATTATAAGGGTCAAGACCCACCTTGAAGGGCTCTCCCCTCAAAAGTTTTTTCCTCGATCCGCCCTAGAGATTGCCCTTTGAACAAACCTCTAGGGCATTTTGGTAGTAGTCAAACCTACTTGCTCTCTCGACGTGCAGCAACAGCTTTAGCAATTATGGGGATGGGCGTTGAGCTCTAAAAACAAACGTATACATATGTCTTTTGCTCTTGCGACCGCGAAGGGCTCACTATGCCTCAAACGCTGAGGAAGGACTCCCATTGCATTCCATAGTGCAAAAATTTGACTTTATAGAGCAAGCATCATGAATGCTGAATGTTCAATTAATCTATAAACAACATGTAAGCAAAAAGGGCCAAATTCACAAAAAAAGGAATACCCCACTTAAGAAGTCTTTTTTAAACACTGACAGTTTGCGTTAGAGCAAAACCAATTTGGAAATGCATGGAACTCGACCCTAGATGAATGCTGAAGAACCTCGAACCACTAAAAAATAAAGGCTGCGCTCTGCGTGCTTCATGATCAGAGTTCGAGCACTTACATCAAGAGAACATTATAGAACTTCATGATACATTCCAGTTTTGAGTCCATACTCAGTCAACAGCTACAACACACAATCCGAGCTCATAAAGTGCAGAGGGCCAAAGTCCGCTTCTCGGCGCACGACGTGTACAAACGGCGCGGGCACCCAACTCTTGGTCACTGCGCATTGCACCCTCCAAGTAGCCATCTCGAGCTGCAGGGTACCATCGGCTGGCAGAATGGGGAATAACTCTCCCTGACCATTTTCCCCCATACGCACTTTGAGGTGCTTGGCGACTTCCAAACGCAGGTCACCAGCACCGCTAGGAAACTCGGCAAGTAGCGCCATTTTGGCTCGTGCATTGGTGAGGAATTCCGAAAGCGTTGCGAGATCAGGCGCTTCGCAATCTTCTGGTAGTGATGCGCTTTGCGCCAACGAGGGGCGCAAGGAGAGGATGACCAGCGCGCAGCCCACGACTCCTTCTGGGCAGGGAAAGCGACAAAGCTCACTTGGCAAATAGGCGAATTTAAATCGGTGTTCGTTGCTCGAGGTACTTGCTGCATCTGCAATTGCCTCGTCCAGTTCGTGATCGGGAAGCTTGAGCTCGATGAGGATCCCCGCGATATCGCTTTCGGCAGGATAGAAATATGAAAGCTGAACGCCTCGGTGCAAGGTAATGGATTCACCCCCCTCACTGTCGATGTACTTATCTAGGCGATGCAGGCTATCGCGCTCTTGCTTATAGCGAGGCTCTAATCGATGAAATAGCTCTTTGTGCGTCGCCACACACAGGTAATAGTCGATGCGATGGCGACGTTCGCTGATGCGGTTGCACCGAGCATTCAGCGCGTAGATGTGCTCAAGAGATTCGTGCAAGTGCTTGTCGGGACGAGTGCATAAAACGGTGTTCAAATCGCCGATAAAGTGCCCCTCTTTGTGAAACTGCTCCAAAAACCCTTTGGACGGGTTGACAGCGATGCCAAACCCGTTCCAGCGAAAGTAAAACCCTTGCGTGTTGAACTCACTTCTCGGCCACATCGATTCAGCGGGACTGGAGTGTTCGATTGACCAATCACCGTAAAACTTCAAGATATCCTCTAAAGGCTCCGTGCGCTCATCTCCCCATCGTGCGTATTCATGCCAAAATGCATCGCGCTTTTGCTGAAAATAGTGAAAGCGGCTTTGCACATCTGTTGAGGTCGCCGAGTGAGAGACCCCTTCGAGGCCAGCGGCTAGGGAAGTAGACTCCCCCAAATCCACTTCTAAAGAGGCGAGCGCCTCTTCCCAAATGCCCCCTGCATCTTCGCGCTTGGATTCTCGTTTTAGCGCAGAGGCAGCATCTACATCGTGCTCTACGCGCTCTGAAGCCTGCATTTCTGCGAGATCTTTACTCTGGCTTTTTAAGGTAGTGGGCGTGAGGTGTTCGTCTCTTGAATCATCGCGCATGGTGATCGTCCTCGGTGCATCGAGTTTTTGGGTTTTACAGCGAATTTCTCACCATAACTCGGGGCGATCAATATGGGCAATTTGTGCTAAGCGATGTATGCAAAACTCTTATTAAACGATGTCTGCAAAAGCTTGAGTTGATTGCCCCTAGAAGCCTAGTGTGCTGGAGAATGCAAGATTTAAGAGCGCTGTATGGACTGTTCACGCAAACAAAAAAATGGGCCATCCCAAGTTGGGGCATCCTCCCCATCCACCATCAAAATCCCCTATGCGCGACAATTTCTAGACAAAGAAGACCTCGCCGGCGTTTGCCAAGCGCTAAAGGGGGAATGGATCTCCCGCAGCACCGTCGTCGCACAATTTGAAAATGCCCTCGCGGAGTATTGTGGGGCGCCTTTTGCAGTGGCATTTTCCAACGGATCGGCCGCGTTGCTGGCAGCCTGCATCGCCCTTGATCTGGGACCCGCAGATCGAGTCTACGTCCCGGCCAACTCCTTTATCGCTACGGCCACCTGCGCAGCCGTCTTGGGATGCTCAATGGTATTCGTCGATATCGATGCGCGTACAGGATTGCTCGATATCGATGCATTCTGCGCCCAATTTACCCCAAATACCCAAGGCAAAAGCGCACTTCTGCCCGTGCATTTTGCCGGCAGAGGAGTCGATTTAGCTCATTTGCGCATAAAATTGGGGGATCCAGAGCTGCTTCTCATCGAAGACGCCGCGCACGCTATGGGGGGCGTAGCGCAAGACAATCAACCCGTGGGCAGCTGCGCGCAAAGTGATGCCTGTGCATTTAGCTTTCACGCATCAAAGAATATGACTACCGGTGAGGGGGGGGCAGTGACGACGCGCAGCGCCACAGTGGCACATGCCCTGCGCCGCGCGCGCGATAGTGGCATCGAACGCGAAAGCGCTCTGCAAAAGGCATCTGCACCCGGACCGTGGTATTACGAGGTGCAGGAGGTGAGCGGAAACCTTCATCTCACCGATTTTCAAGCCGCTTTGGGGTTATCCCAACTGCGCAAGCTCGATCGGTTTCAATCGGCTAAGACCAAGTTGATCACGCGCTATATCGAGCGCTTAAGTCCCCTCTCTCAAGTGCATTTGCCTACGTTTACTCCAGGAGAATCGTGGCATTTTCATCTTTTTTTCATGTGCATCGACTTCGAAAAGCTGGGCCGTTCGCGAGGCGCCTTGATGCGTCATCTGCGCGAGCGCGCAATCGGATCGCAAGTGCACTACATTCCCCTGTATTCCCATCCTTGTTGGAAAGCAGCGCGCTGGCAACACACGTGGAACTCTCTCCATGCATTGCCTGGCTGCGAGCGATTTTACAGCCAAATGCTCTCCCTCCCACTCTACGTCGAGCTTCAAGAGCGGCAAGTCGATGAAGTGTGCGATGAGATTCAAGCGTGGTTGCAGCAATCTGGCAATTGATGCGTTACGTTGTGGGAACTTCAGCATTTTGCTGCGCTTCAAAGAGTTCTCGATGCGCCATTTGCAGAGCCTCAGCGGCATTGCAAATCTCGAGAATAGAGCATTCACGCAGTGAATCAGCGGCGCTCATCGCCTCGTCTAAGCGCTGAAGGATAAAGAGGCATTTCACTCGGTTGAGCTGTGTGGGAATGTGGGTGGCATCGATGCTCAATGCCCGATCTAAATAACGCATGGCGCGTTCAGTATCGCTCAGTTGGAGGTAAAGCCCACCGAGTACTTGATAGTCATAGGGCGATTGTTCGGCTAGAGGCTTTTGCGACTGCAAGATGATGAGAGCCTCAAAAAAGGAGCGGGCAATTTCGTATTTCCCCTGGCGAATATAGTGGTACCCCACCAAGCGCAAATCGTCGACTTGCTCTGCAGTGAGCGCCAATAATGATTCCCAATTGATCTTATCCATGGCAAGACCTGGTGCACACCACCCATGGGTTGATTCCTCATCCTTGGCGCAATCGGCCGATGTTGTTGCGCACAGACAACAACAGCTTATTGAGCGTGCCCAAAGTATCAAAGCTCTCTGTAAGCTTCTGTTTTTGCGTTTCTTGAGCTCCACTTGGAACTTCTGCACTCGCCAATTGCTGCATGGTTCCACTCAACACTCGATCGATCGTGGGGGCAATAGAGGAGCTGAAAAGCCCGCGCCTTTGCGCATTAAAACCCTCGGGAGGATAAAAACTGGCTAGAGGGTTTGCTGGTGGAACGTAGAAGTTCGCCTCGCGTTCAATGACCGAGGGCTGACTCGATACGTTGAGCAATTCAACTTGAGGCTGAACGAACTGCCCTGCATTGAGTCCGAAAGACTCGAGGACCTGCTGATTTTCCGCATAGCGAATCGACTCATTGAGGCCGGTATCGGCGATGGTCTTTACACTTGAATTTCCAACGGTCATGATTACCTCTGATGATTAGTACTTAAAAGCACTGCCATGCGCGTGGGTTGCGCAGCATTTATCGGGGCAAGTGATGCGTTGCCCTCAGGTGCGCGGCATACTAACTGCCCAAGCCATCAATTTCGCATTGATGTCGGCATACACGAAGAGATCATTTTTCGCTTTACCCAAATTTCCACAATGCAATCGAGCAGTCCCCATATCCCCGTTTTACTCGAGGAAGTACTCACTATATTCAAAAGGTGTGATGGGTATCAAATGCACATTCTCCTAGACGCCACACTCGGCGCTGGAGGCCACGCGGGAGCCCTCCTAAGGGAGCACGGTGAAGTGCAGCAATTCATTGGAGGAGATCGCGACCCACATGCACTCGATCTTGCACGCCATCAGCTCGCGGGGGCAAAGCTTCTGCCGAGCGATGCGTTACTGTGGCATTGCAATTTTGCCCAAATTCCCGAGCGATTACACTCTTTAAATATTCAGTGCGATGCAGCGCTCGTCGATTTGGGGGTCTCTACAATGCAATTGACCTCGACCACGCGAGGTTTTTCGCTGCACGGCGATGCGCCTCTCGACATGCGCATGGATCCAGACCAAGATCTGACCGCAGCCAAAATCCTCAATCAGACCCCACAAAAGAAGTTGGAGGATATGCTGCGAGAGTCGGAAGTGCGGGGTTTTCGTCGCCTTGCCGCTGCGATTTGCCACGGACGCCAAAGCGGTCCAATTCAAACGACCGATCAGCTCTTGAAGATCGTCTCGCCCCATTTAGGACCGCGCAAAAAGATTCACCCCGCCACTCTCCTCTTTCAGGCCCTGCGCATCGCTGTCAATCAAGAGCTTGTATTTTTGGGCGATGCTCTAAAGGGGTTGGCCCATAGCCTGTCTGTGGGGGGCAGGCTTGCTGCCATTAGCTTCAATAGCTTGGAAGATCGCATCGTCAAATTCGCATTTAAGGAGCTCTGTTTTTCGGAAGAATTTTATCTCGTGACCCCAAAACCACTCGTGCCAGGGCCTCTGGAATGTCGGCGCAATCGCAGATGCCGCAGTGCAAAACTTCGCGCCATCATGCGCACACAAGGTGCAAATAGGTGGACTGGGTGAAAGGACTTCTCTGGCGCTCAGGCGCGTGCATTCTCCTGCTCGGAGCCTTTTTACTACACCACGTTGAGCGTCAAAATGAGCTGACGCGCCTGCGCTTGGAAATTCCCCAGATAGACATGCAGTGGCGAGCGCTGCAGGAGCGAGCGCTGCAATTACGAGGCAAAGTGCTCAGTCGACAGACTCCCCGCGCCCTCTTAGCACAACTGCAAAAACCTGAATTTGCGCACCTTAAAAATCCTCCTCCCGATAAGGTCTGGATCCTCGACGAGGAGGAGGTGCCCGCATCTTCTACTGCCTTGGAAAAATCAGTCCAGCATACCGGCAAAACAGCGCCCCGATGAACCAATTGCCCCCTTCGTTTGCGCTCCGCGCAAAATGCCTCATCCTCGCACTCTGCCTACTGTACTCCGCGCTCATTGCGCAATTTTTCCATCTGCAGGTCAACCAGGGGGCGCACTGGCGGGCTGTTGCGATGAAGCAACACACTTTGACCATACGGGAACCTGGAAGGCGTGGACGATTTTTCAGCGACGGCTCTGTAAAGCCAGATCATGTCGCCAAAGACGCAATTTTGGCGATGGACAGCCCCAAGTTTCACCTCCATGTCGATCCCCAATCCATGCCCAAAGAGGCGCGTCGATTTGTGGCCAATTACCTCGCCAATCAACTCTGCACGCAGTCTGCGGATGAGGTAACGATGGCGGCAGCGATGGTCGATCAAATGGGACGCAAAGCGCGCGATCGCATTCTGGCCGAGTGGATCGACCCCGAAAACCGCACTACGATCGAAGCTTGGTGGCTGCACTTTCATCGCCAAAGGGGAATTGCTCGCAACGCGCTTTTTTTCACGCGCGATTACCAAAGGACCTATCCCTTAGGGCCCCTAATGGGCAGCGCCTTGCAGACGGTGCGGCGCCAAAGAGCTGATACTCGCGGCGCCATTCCAATTGGAGGTCTAGAATTATCCCTTGATCGCCACCTTCGTGGGACGTTGGGAACGCGCAAGCTGCTCAGGTCGCTCAAAAATCCCATGGAAACGGGCATCACCACAGTACCCGCTGAGGCGGGGGCGGATGTGTACTTGACGATCAACCACGTCCTGCAAGCAATCGCCGAAGAGGAACTCGAAAAAGGAGCTCGTCGCTGCGGGGCCCAAGGTGGGTGGGCCTTACTCATTGACCCTTGGTCGGGGCACATTCTCGCTCTCGCGCAATACCCCAACTTCGATCTGAATCGCTATTGGGAGTACTTCAACCCCTCTCAACAAGGGGCCACAAGGCCAAGGGCGCTTTGCGATGTCTACGAACCGGGCTCGATTTTAAAACCCCTGCATCTTGCCATTGCAATGAACGGAAATGCGCAGTTGCACGCATCGGGCCAAGCCCCCCTCTTTTCTCCAGAGGAAAAAGTGGCAACGCGCAATGGACATTTTCCAGGCCGCACCAGGCCTCTTCGCGATGTCTCGCAGCGCGACTTTTGCAATATGGACTTAGCGCTGCAAAAATCCTCCAATATCTATATGGCGCGCATCGCACTGAGAATGGTCGATCGACTGGGGGCGAGCTGGTATCGAAAGCAACTGGTGCAGCTTGGTTTCGAGACAAGAACCGGGGTCGAGATTCCCGGTGAAGCGGCAGGGAGTATTCCCCGATTGGATCGGCGCGAAAAAAACCGCGCAGTGACTTGGTCGTTGCCAACACCCACTTCGTTGAGCCTCGGGCATAGCATTCAGCTCAACGCTCTGCACATCGCACGAGCTTACTGCGCTTTGGCAAATGGAGGGCACTTAGTTTGGCCCAAGCTCATCAGGGGCATTGCGCGCACCTCGAGCTCAGGCAAACGCATTTGGATAGACCAAAAACCACAACCAGCCGCTCCCAAGGTCTTCTCATCCGACATTGCAGACCGTATTCGCCAGTCGATGTGCTACGCCACGGGACCGGGGGGATCGGGACATCGAGCAGCACTGGCAAACTTCGAGGTCTGTGGGAAAACGGGAACTTCGGAAAAGGTGATCCATGGGCGCTACGATAAACAGAGGTTTCTCTCCTCATTTGTAGGGATTGCACCAGCTGATCATCCACGCTTTGTCCTTTTAGTAAGCCTTGATGAGCCTACCTGGGGGAACTTCAATGAAGTCGCTTTCAACCATAGAGCGGGAGTTTGTGCGGCTCCGATTTTTCGCGAAATCGCTCAAAGAGCCCTTTTGTACCTTTCAGTACCCCCCCGCGCTCTGGACCCGGATGTCCGCGAAAAGCGCATTGCGGGCTCGCAGCCCCCATCGTGGGCGGCAAAAAATAGAAAGTTACAAGCCCTGGACCGAGTATGGAATCAAAGATGAGGCACGCACGCTGAGAGGCAAGCTTCGGGTAACCGCTGGATATATTTTGCCTTTTTCTGTTAGTGTCGCGTGTTTGTGACGAGATTCATAGACAGGCGAGATGAAACTCAAGCACCTCATTCGCGGATTGCCCATTCAAGTTAAGGGACCCAAAGACCCGCTGATTAGCGGCATCTGCACCAACTCGCGGCTCGTCACACCGGGCTGTCTTTTCATCGCCAAGCGCGGCGCGCACTTTCAGGGTAGGCACTATATCGAAGAGGCCGTGCGCTCAGGAGCTAGCGCCGTACTCACCGACCTATACAACCCCTTTTTAAATACCTGCCAACTCATCGCGCCTCATCCAGAGGCACTCGAAGCGAGACTCGCGGCAACCTACTACCACTTTCCAAGTAAAGAGCTTATCTGCGTCGGAATCACCGGCACAAACGGCAAAACGACCACCTCTTTCTTACTACAGCACCTGCTCGAGCGCCTCTGTGGGCCATGTGGGTTGATTGGCACTGTGCACTACGCGACAGCCGAGCGCATTTACGATGCCCAGCACACCACACCGGAAACCTCTTTCAACCAAAAACTCTTGCGAGAGATGGTGCAAAGCGGTTGCAAGTGCGCCGCGATGGAGATTTCCTCACATGCACTCGATCAACGTCGGACCGATGAAATCGAATTCGATGGAGCGGTATTCACGAATTTGACTAGGGAGCATCTGGACTACCACAAGACCCTCCATGACTACGCCTTGGCCAAGCAGCGCTTGTTCGATCAGCTCAGCAAGTCCTCCAAACCCCATCGCTTTGCCGTGGTCAATGCCGACGATCCACTTTCCTCACAAATGCTCGAGG
>CAXTAX010000011.1:0-6835 GCA_964241995.1 uncultured bacterium
CTTTTACTTCAGACAAAAGTACTGACCAACATTTTATCTGTTTGGCAGTGCGTTGACTTCTCTTCAAGATTCCTATGATCTCTAATACGCATCACATTTGCATTTACGGAGTCTTTTGAACCTCTTGTTGATAGAACACTGAATGCGCATGAAGGTAGCTGAACTGCCCAAAATTTACTCTAGGGCAGTTCATCACTCTTTGGCAAACTTCTTTTACCGTAAATTTTTGAAATAAATTCCAAATATTATAAAATCAAAAATAACTTTTAAACTATTTACAAGCCTCTCTTTGGAGGATAAATTCAATTTTGTTTCATTGAGATGGCTCATTGTTTGGAGTAGAAATTATGTCGAATCCAGTTTCATCTGTTCCTTGTTATGAGGTGAAATTCTCAAACGCATCTCTCAATGAACCCAAAAAAACAAGATGGCAAAATATTGGCGCTCAAGTCCGGGGATTTATTCAGCATTGGTTGGGCGGGTTACTCTTCCCCGGAAGAAGTTTATCTCAACCCTATGTAGATCGATCTACAGGAGACCTCAATCCCCCTCGCACGTGGAAAACTTCAATTCTCAATAGATTGGGATTGAGGCGCGAGCGCTTGCTGCGCATTGAACCCACAGAAGTCCCGTCATTGCAGCGGTGGAATTTAGAGCGAATGACCATTCGAGTAGATAACGACTTCATTGATGTGGCTCTTGCAAAATGCACTGATTTCTCAACAAAACGTTGGATCATATATACCGGCGGCAATGGAGAGAGTATGGCCGCTACACTTCCTACAAGAAGACATCTATTCTCACTCGAAGAAAGCTTAAAATATAATGCTAAACAGTTGCATGAGTTTTCTCGTGAATGGGGCGAAATTCAAACTCAAGAATTTTTAGCATGTGATGTTATGAGGTTAGCAGACAAGCTAGATAGTAATGTCCTATTTTTCGACTATCCGAGTATTGGAAAAAGTCGCGGGCAGCTGTCTGCAGAACACATCAAACGGGCCTATCTTGGAGTCCTTCAATACCTCGAAGACGAGAAATCGGGACCAGGTGCAAAAGAAATCATAGGCTACGGAAGGTCTTTGGGAGGCGCCATTCAAGCCCATGCTCTAGATGGCTACACATTTAAGCAAGGCACTAGATACGCCATGGTTAAAGATCGAACTTTTGGCAATCTCAATGAAACCATTAGGAGTTTATTTGGCACAGCAATAGCGCATCTGGCGAGCTTCATCGGCTATTTTGACTATGAACCAAGCGCTCAATCGCAGCGCCTACAGGTCCCTGAAATTGTTGTGCAATGCACTAAAGAAAACGATGGCATGATTTCATCAAAATGCTCGTTGCAAGAGGCTTTGCGGAAAACCGAAGCGGTCGGCAACAAGACATTTATCAATGCAGATGATGCCGAAGGAGACTTCGACTTCATCTCACACAATAGTCGGCTACCTCAGCGCGTGATTGATGCAATTGCCAATAGTGTATTGCGGGGAATCAAGCCATAAATTGGGCTTACTGCTTTATACTGTATTGCAAAGCATGTTTAATCATGGAAAATCCGGCCGATAGTTTTACGATTGAGAGGATGTTTGTGCCTCAAACGTATTCATTGACAAGCAGTTTCCATCTCTTGCATCAACCTCATATTTTTGACGCCTAACAAATAACTACCATTTGCGCGTCTAGGAACGCATAATTGGAAACGGTAATTGCAAAGTTTTACTTGGACAAGCTCACGAAAGCTTTGCTTGCAGTAGTGAAACAATTGCTCCAAACCCCAAGCGCTGGGCCACCTGCTCAGCAGTTTCCCCCCGCTTATTTTCAAGCGCGAAATCTGCTCCTTTTTGCACCAGAAGCTGTACGATGGGTTCAAATCCCCGGCTCGTAGCGAGATACAACGGCGTCTCTCCCCTGCTATCTCTAATATCGAGCTGCGCCCTTTTCTCGACGAGAAGCTGCACCGCCGAAAGGCGCCCTCCAGAGCAAGCGACATGTAATGGGGTTTGCCCGAGCTGATCGACCACGTCCATTGGAGCGCCAAATTCAATCAGCCTTTGCATCATCGCATATTGCCCAGAGCGCACGGCCTCATGAACAAGCGTGCTGCCTACGCGGTCTACGACGTTAAGTCTCGCTCTTCGGCGCAACAGTTGATCGAAACACTCCCACGTCGCCTGCCGAATCGCCAATTGCATGGGGGTGCACCCCACGCAGTCGGGGTAATTGATGATCCCAAAAGCACATACTTCGAGGAGCTTTTCAAGTAGTTGTGGGTGCTTCCCCGCAATGGCGAAATGCAAACAGGTCTCTTTGCGCTCGCTCACCGCCGCGAGCTGATCGGCGCGTTTTGTCTTCTCGTCCAAAAGCAATTTGATCCCCTCATCAAAGCCCACAAAGCATGCCGCGTGAAGGGGAATCGATCCGGCGCGATCTCGAGCGAAAAGATCTGCATTCTGGCGAATGAGCAGCTCCGCGCATTCCAATTGTTTTTGATAGAGCGCGAGATGCAGGGGGGTTTGACCGAGTAGGTTTTTCACCTCGCAATCGGCCTGATAGGTCAAAAGCATGTCGGCGATGTTTGCGCTGCCTTTGCTTACCGCCAAATGCAGCGGAGAACACCCCTGCATGTCCTGAGCGTCGACCATTGCACGCGATTCGAGCAAAAGGCGGGTGATCCCCAAAGAACCGCGTTCAACAGCTGAATGCAAGGGGCGCTTTCCAGCGCGGTTGGCGATCTCCGCATCCGCGTAGCGCTCCAAGAGAAACGCCACGGTTTCGGCATGCTGCCGAAGTACGGCGAGATGTAGAGGCGTCATGTCCGCTTCATCTCGAGCGTTGAGGTCACCACTTAAATCAATCAAACGCTTGAGGATGGAGATGTTGCCGCTGCCTGCGGCGTAGTGCGCAGACGTAAGCCCTAGATGATTCTTCGCCTGAATATTGAAGCCAAAGCGCACAAAAGCATCGAATGCTTCAGGTTGACCATTCGCCGCTGCAATCATAGCGGGACTATCGCCATGTACATCGAGGGCTTGAGGCAAACCACCTCGATCGATGAGAAACTCTATGAGAAGGAGATTATCACCTCCAGCTGCTTTGTGCAGCGGTGTGCCCCCTTCTAAGTTGCGGGCATTGAGGTCAACTCCGGCATCGCAGAGTAGATGCACGGCCTCGAGCCACCCTTTAAGGGCAGCGAGATGCAAGGGGGTATCACCTTGTCTATTTTTGAGTTTGGGATCAGCGCCCTTACTGATGACGCTTTTGAGCAACTCCACGTCTCCGAAATAGACGACCAGATGCACCAAGCTGCTGCCCCGTGCTTGCACCTCTTCGGGTACTTGGCGCTTTAACTGATTTTCGAGCTCAGCGATTCCCCCGAGCTCGAGCAATACCAGCAATGCGTGCAGGGAATCGATCGCGCGGTACTCCTGAAGTTTGTCCCACAGCGCGTAAAAAAACCGTGCTCCAGGTACTGATCGATCACCTTTAGAAGCAATTTCACTGTAGACGGGATGGCGCGTAAACCGCACAACGCTTGAGAGCTCATCCGAGCCCCAGCTTTTGGGTAGAAAATGCTCAGCCACGGGAGCGATGAGCGTATCGTGATTTAAGCACCAAGTGGGATGGGCGAGAAGGGCTTCGAGGAGAACTTTGGCGATTGCGGAATCTCGAGGCAAAGCCAAAACCTCTGGGGGATTTTGGAGAAACTGGTGCAACACCCGATCGCTTTCAGCTTTTGACAAATGCGCCATCGAGTGCACTCATGATTACAATGGGTTATTCAGCCATAACGGCCAGAGGGCCATTTTTCAGAATCGGACTGGGCAGCCTTGCGCTTTTCCTGCTTAGCGCATAGCACGTATTCTTTGCATAGTAAATACGCGTAGAAGTTTTAGAGGATGCGAACCCCTCCTAATTTCCAGAATGCTTGTTTAATTCGCTGATCATCAGCTCTTTTAACCGGTCGAACTTGACATCGATCTTTGCCAAGATCTCCTCACTTGCGTGGAGATCTATCCGCCGTTGTCGAAAGGCACTTATCGAATCATTGGCAATTTTCTCAGCAGTTTCTTTTGTCGATTTTTCCAAAAATTTGGTAATGACGTGATAGCAATAGATTGCCAGAATGCACAACAACAATGTTCCTAAAGTGATCTCTGCTGCAAGAGCCGAAAGCACAAACGCTAAACATGCGAAAAATAATTTTAACATAATAACATCTACTATGAAAAAAATTGAGGCTAAGAACCAATGCGAGGCCTTAAAAGTTTTCTTTTAAAGGGCCATCGCAATGTTCAATTCGACTAGTGATCAATCGTTGCGGCGGGAAGAATTTGCCGAGAGAATCTGTAGCAGATACCAAAAGACCATCACGACGTTGATGTACATACCCAAAGCGACAAACAACGAGAGCTTGGGGGCGCTGTCACGCTCCAGCTCGATTTGACGGCTCATGCGCTGAATTTGCTGTGCATCACTTGCTGCCAGTCCCAAAAAGAGCGCGAGCCCCACGTAAGCGATGATCAGCTGCATCCCGGTAGTCGGCATGAAAAAGCTCAAGATCAGGCAGAGAAACGTGATGGCGATCAGTCCATAGAGCCCAAGGGTCAGTAAATTGCGCATCGCCGTGAGATCTGCTTGCGTCATGCTGCCATATGCTACGGCGATGAACGAGCAAACCGCAGCTCCGGCAAAGGCCAGCCAGACCGTTTCGACTCCCGATTTCGCGATGAAGAGAGGGATAACGGTACCAAAAAAGATCCCCTCGATTGCAGCGTATGTGAAAAAGAGGGCAGCTGTTTGGCCAAAAGATAGGCTGCGCATGCGAGATCCCATGACGTAGGTGATCCCAAACAGCGCAAAGGTCCATACCATCCAAAAAGGCATGAGGGGCTCGTACCACCCCATATTGTAGATCGCAAAAGTGATGACACTCGTCAAGCTGAGGCCCATAGCTAGCCAGCTATAGACTTGAGTGGCAAAACTCGACAGGGTTTGCGCGCGCGGTGTGTGCAGTGTTGAAGGGTCTTGATTCCAGTTCATTACATTACCTCAAAACGAAAGGTGCATTAACTCAAGTACTACTCGACTGTGACCGATTTGGCCAAATTTCGGGGATGATCAATATCCCTTGAGCAGTCAAGTGCAATGAAATACGCGAAGAGTTGACCAAAGACTGACGATAGTATGGGGGCTAAAATATCTAAAGTTCGCGCGTGGGTGAAAAGATCATCTACCACACCTACTAGCTCTTGACTATCGGCAAAGGCAACGGCAAGCACTCGGCCATTTCTCGCTTTAATTTCAAGTATATTGGAAATGAGCTTTTCGAGCGTCCACTTATTGGCCGCCAAGGCGATCGTGGCGCAATGGGGCCCGATGAGGGCAATCGGCCCATGTTTTAGTTCCCCGCTCGCGTAACCATTGGCATTGATGTAGGAGATCTCCTTGAGTTTGAGCGCTCCCTCGAGCGCAGCGGGAAACATATACCGCCGGCCGATATAAAAGAGGTTGGCATCACTGGCGTAGCGATGCGCTAAATCGCGAATCTCATCGCTGCGATTTAATATGTCTTGAATTTGCTCGGGAATTTGATCTAGAGCATGAAGAATCTCTTCGCCCCGTTGGCGGGGCAAATCGCGAATGCGCCCCATCATCAGGGCAAAAAGCGCCAATGCGATCAGCTGGCTCGTAAAGGCTTTGGTGGAGCAAACGCTCACCTCGGGGCCCGCCTTAAGGGGGATGCTGGCATCGACCTCGCGGGTGAGGGTGCAATGCAAAGCATTGCAGAGCCCGATGACGTAGACCCCTCGCGCCCGAAGCTCTCGCACAGCGGCAATGGTGTCAGCCGTTTCCCCCGACTGGCTGATGGCCAAAACCAAAGTGTCGGGCAAAATGATGGGATTTTTGTAGCGAAATTCCGATGAGATCTCTGCTTGCGCAGGTAACCGCGCCATCTCCTCGAGCCAAAGCGCGCCAATGCAGCCGGCATGCCAGGAGGTTCCACATCCGATGATCAATACGCGTTGCATGCGGGCCAATCGATTGCGGTCGAGGCCGACTTCTTCAAGCTCCTCGAAATGCGCCGAAGCGTGCTCGGTCACGCAGCGCCCGAGCAGTGCGCGGCGTGCAACGCGCGGCTGCTCAAAGATTTCCTTGAGCATAAAGTGCGCAAAATCCCCCTTTCCATCTCGCGGCATGTGCCCTTTGAGAATTTCAGGGGTTTTGGGTACTGCTTTGCCGGAAAAGGACCAAACGCGCCGCTTGCCAGCGCCAATTTGAGCGATTTCCCCACTGCGCAAAAAGATTGCGCTATGCGTAAATTCCCCAAAGGCGCTGGAATCGGACGCGATGAAAGTCTCTTCTTCCCCCAAACCCAAGACGAGGGGGGAATCCTTGGCGACGGCAAAAATCTGCTCGGGAAAACCCTTATGGACGAGCACGAAGGCAAACGACCCAATGAGCAGCTGGCAGGTGCGGCACAGCGCGTCGATCAAGTTCCCCTCGAAGTTGCGCGCGATGAGGTGCGCGAGCACCTCGGTGTCGGTCTGCGAGGTAAAGACAACGCCCTCTTTTTCCAGCATGTGGCGCAAGGGAGCAAAATTCTCAATGATCCCATTGTGCATTAGGGCAAGTGTCTGCGCCCCATCGAGATGGGGATGAGCATTTTCACGAGTGGGCTCCCCGTGTGTAGCCCAGCGCGTATGCGCGATGGCTGCGCGCAGCTGGCGCGGAGATGCGCGGGCCAATTCCTCAAGCGCTGCAACCTTGCCGACGCTTTTGAGAAAGGTCAATTCCCCTTCTTTTTCCACACCCGCCAAGCCCGCAGAATCGTAAC
>CAXTAX010000011.1:6845-9675 GCA_964241995.1 uncultured bacterium
CTCCAAGAGCTTAAGCCCCTGAAGAACGACTTCGATGACCTCTCGATGCCCCTTTCCGACATAGCCAAAGATTCCACACATCGACGATTTACCCTCCAGACGCGGCGACGCCGGTCTCGATGAGCTGCGCGAGCTTCTGCGCCAATTGCTCGGCGAGTTGAAACTGCGGCGCTTCAACCATGACGCGGCAGACATTTTCTGTGCCCGAATAGCGCACGAGGATCCGGCCCGACTTTCCGAGGCGATTTTGCGCCTTCGCCCTCATAGCGGAAAATCCCGGAAGGCTCTCGAGTGGGGGCTTGTCACCGACCGGCACATTTTTGACCACCTGCGGAAAGCGCTTCATCACTGTGGCAAGCTCCGAGAGCCGGCTGCTTGATTCGATCATGATGCGCAGTACTTGCAAAGCCGTGACGATGCCATCCGATGTCGTATTGTGCTCGAAGAAAATGAGGTGTCCGCTCGGCTCGCCACCCAAGCGATACCCTTCATCTCGCATCTTCTGAATGACGTGGCGATCACCCACAGGTACTTGGCAGACTTGAATGCCGATTTTCCCCATGGCCTCTAGAAATCCCAAGTTGCTCATCTGCGTGGCCACTAAGGCATCTCGATGTAAAACGCCCCGCTTCTTCATGTCCAAAGCGCAAATGGCCAAGAGGGTATCGCCATCGATTACCTGCGCATGCTCATCGACCATGACAATGCGATCGGCATCGCCATCCAGCGCGATGCCGACATCGGCTTTGGCTTCTATGACCGCCTTTTGAATGACTTCGGGATAGAGCGATCCACAGGCGGCATTGATGTTCAGCCCATTCGGCGCCGTGCAGTGCGCGATGACTTCGGCGTCCAATTCTCGAAAGACCAATGGCGCGATGCGATGCGCAGCTCCATTCGCGCAATCTAAGACGAGCTTGATTCCCTTGAGTGAGAGGTGCTTGGGAAATGCTGCCTTGGCGAATTCCACGTAGCGCCCATCGGCGTCCGAAATGCGGAAGTTGCGGCCAATCTCATCGTCATCTGGCAAATCCCCCGCGAAATCATTGCGACGCACCAGAGATTCGAGTTCGCTCTGCAGAGCGTCTGGCCATTTGTATCCATCCGATGAAAAGAGCTTGATTCCATTGTCGCGATAGCCGTTATGCGATGCTGAGATCACAATGCCCGCATCGGCTCGCAGGGCTCTTGTGATGAACGCTACCGCTGGTGTGGGAAAGGGGCCAACCATGAGGGTATCGATCCCCATGGAGCAAAGACCAGCGATCAGCGCGTTTTCGAACATATAACACGACAAACGCGTATCCTTTCCGATGACAATCCGGCGCTTGCCCCCTTTGCGGCGAAACAAAGTCCCCACCGCTCGACCAAACGCGAGGGCGATCTCTACGGTCATCTCTCCGCGGTTGGCGCGTCCGCGCAAGCCATCCGTGCCAAACAGAGGTCGGGGCTTTAGCTTTTGGCAAGTGGATGAGTCGCTCGATAAGACCACGAAAAACTGCTCCTAAACGCAATGTTTTTTCGCTCAAGTGTGCGATTTTGCGGGTGAAATTTTCTCAGGTTATGCCCCAAGGGGGCATTCACGACAACTGCCCCTGCGCAGCGGAGTATCGCGTCGACTGACCCACTGTTTGCAAAATCGAACCCCGGCGTATATTGGCCCTTTTCATCGGCGCGGTGCAGCGCTCATCCCCAACTCACGTGCCCCTCTGCATTTACCCATTAGATCGACACCAGCTCAGCGTAAATCGGTTTGATTCCGATGCGCTTTGGATCATTCAAAAACTTCGCCGAGCGGGTTTTATCGCCTACATCGTCGGGGGGGGAGTACGCGACCTCCTCATGGGCCTCAAGCCCAAGGACATCGACATCGCCACTTCCGCCAGACCCGGTCAAGTCCGCAAACACCTACACAACTGCATGCTCATCGGCCGCCGATTTCGATTGGCGCATGTGCGTTTTGGATCAAAAATCATCGAAGTCGCCACATTTCGCTCGGGTGAGACTGAGGGCGACCTAGTCTTACGCGACAATCAGTGGGGCACAATCGAGGAGGATGTCTTAAGACGCGATTTTACCATCAACGGGCTCTTTTACGATCCTTTCGAGCAATGCATTTTGGACTACGTCGGGGGCTTTGAGGATCTGGCTGCCAGAGTGCTTAAGACCATTGGTGATCCCGAATTGAGGTTTCGAGAAGATCCCGTGCGCATGCTTCGTCTGCTCAAGTTCAATGCGCGTTTTGCGCTTACAATCGATGACGGCACCTACCAAGCTTTACTCAGCTGCCGCGCCTGTCTGCGGCAAAGTGCTCCCGCTAGAGTCCTTGAGGAGCTCATGCGCATGCTCGAATCGGGAGCATCGCGAACATTTTTCGCCCAAATGCTCAAGACGCAACTTCTCGGGGTGGTTCTTCCCAGATTGCAGAGCCACTTGCAAGGCGCGTGCGGCGAGCAAGTCCTCTCCCTTTTGGAGAGCATAGATCGCTATCTATCCCTTTCCAATCCCCCCCCCTTGTGTCGGCAAGCTCTTTTTTGCTGCTTGCTCTTTCCGATATTAGAGGAGCAATTGGCAACGCCCAACCCAAATGCAGGAGAGGTCGCATTTGCGGTTCGCCAGCTGATGGGTGAGATATTGGAAACCTACTCCCTTTTCCCCCGCAAGCTCATCGCGCAGCTGACACATATCCTGCAGCAGCAATATCGCATGCAGGCGCTCATGGAGCGCCCATCCAAGCCCCAGCGGTTTTTGCGCCAAAGCGAGTTTCCCATGGGGTTGGAATTTCTCGCGATTCGCTCTTTGCACGATCCTGTACTGCGCGATCAACTCG
>CAXTAX010000012.1:0-9559 GCA_964241995.1 uncultured bacterium
AAAAGAACCTATCAACCGAGCAAACGACGCCGAAAAAACACCTTCGGATTTCGCAAGCGCATGCAAACTAGAGGGGGGCGTAGGATCATTGCCCGGCGACGCGCAAGTGGGCGCGTTCGTCTATCCGCTTGAGTGCATTCAATTGGCCTACACGTTTGAGAAAACGCATCGCCTGCGCAAAGGACGGGAATTCATCAAAGCCATTCGGCATGGTTTAAAGCGGGAGTCAACCCTTCTAACCATGCAGATACTCTCCAAACGCGCTGAAACGCGTTTGGGGATCACAGTGACCAAGAAATTTGGCAAGGCGCATCATCGCAATCGCTTTAAGCGGCAAATACGAGAAATATTCCGTCTTGCGCGCCCTCAACTTCCTTTGGGCTTATGGATTCACGTTCGCCCAAAACCGCAAACACTTTCTGCGTATCACGCCCTTCAAGGTCAGTTTCTCGACCTCATTGCAGGCGATCCCAAAGAGCATATATCAGCGTTAAAATAAATGATCCATGCGAGTGGATCCAAATACTCGAATTGACTTGAGCTATGTTAGATCTTAAACAAGCAATCAAAGATCCCGCTGCTTTGGCGCGCAATTGCCAGCACCGCGGTATTCCGATCGATATCGATCGCATCGTGCAAGCGCACCGAGCTCTGCAGCAGCTCTCGATGCCACTTCAAGAGGAAAAAGAGCGTCAAAATGCCATCGCCTCGCGCATGAAGGGGCAGCAAATAAGCCCAGAAGATCGGGCGCAGTTCATACAAGAGGGCCGCGAGTGTAAAGTGCGCATCGCGCAGTTGAGCGAGTCTGTGCAGCAGCGCGAAGAGGAACTTCGAACCCTTTGCCTTCCCTTACCCAATTGGACCCATGCTAAAACACCTCTCGGGGGTGAAAAGGATGGCAAAATCCTCAGATTGTGGGGATCTCCCCGCAAATTCGCATTTACCCCTAAAGATCATCTAGAGCTCGGAAATTGCTGTGATTTGCTCGATTTCGAAGCGGGCGCTAGTCTCGCGGGTTCCAAATTCGTCTTTTTGCGCAATCAAGCGGTCTATTTAGAGCTGGCGCTAGTGCGCTTTGCTCTTGATTTTCTCCAAAACCGCGGCTTTACTCCAGTTGCCCCTCCAGATATCGCACGACGAGAAATCGTCGAAGGCTTGGGCTTTCAGCCCCGCGGTAACGAGAGCCAAATCTACTCTCTTACAGGAACTGACTTGTGCTTGGCAGCTACTGCCGAAATTGCGCTCGGAGGAGCTCTGCACAATCGCCTGCTCTCCCATTCGGAATTGCCTTTGAAGTTTGCCGGCGTCTCGCATTGCTTTCGCACCGAAGCGGGCACCCATGGACGAGACTCAAAGGGGCTATATCGCCTGCACCAATTCACGAAAGTCGAGATGTTTGCGGCTACAATGCCCGAGTCTTCCGAGGCATTTCACGAGACCCTCTTGGAGTTCCAAGAAGAGATCATGCGTCAATTGGAATTGCCTTACCGAGTTGTGGAAATTGCCGCGGGAGATCTGGGAGGACCCGCATATCGAAAATTCGACATCGAGGCCTGGATGCCCAGTAGAGAGGATTTTGGCGAGGTGACGAGCGCGTCGAACTGCACCGATTTTCAAGCGCGCCGACTCAAAATTCGCTACAAAGATGCCTTTGGGAAAAATCAGCTGGTTCACACCCTTAATGGAACGGCAATCGCCATCTCTCGTATTCTTTTAGCTCTGCTAGAAAATAATCAACGAAGCGACGGCTCAATTCAAATACCCCATGCACTCGTAGCTTACTGCGGATTTAACGAAATTGCTGCCAAATGAATGTTTGGCACTCATAAGCATGCAGGAAAGAAACTGGAACTCGTGCTGGAATCAGCATAAAAAAATCAGGTAGGGCCGTTTGCACGTTCCTACCTGAAGTGAATGGGTCATGCGGTGAAACTCTTTCGCCAACTTAAAAGTGATTAATCCTTTAGATTGGGAAGGAGTTACGTACGCATTTCCCCATGTGTAGCCAATCAGCTTAGAGCTTGCTAGTAGGTGTCATTCCCCGCGCACTTTTGTGGCTGAGTTTGATTTGCCCACGCTCGTTGATGTCGATCACCTTGACAAGTAGCTCATCACCAACTTGACAAACCTCATCGACTGTACCAACGCGGCGATCTGCGAGCTCCGAGATGTGGCATAGACCCTCTTTATTGGGCAGAATTTCCACGAAAGCGCCGAAACCGGCGATCGATTTGACTTTTCCCTGATAAACGGTTCCGATTTCTACCTCGGCTGTTAAGCCTTCGATAATTTTTTTAGCCATGTTGAGTGCCTCCCCATTTGCGGCTGAAATGCAGACGAGTCCCGAGTCATCGATATCGATTTCTACGCCCGTCTGCTCTTGAATTGCACGAATTTGCTTTCCCCCTGGCCCAATGATCGTCGCGATTTTGTTCTGGCTGACTTGAACGCGATCGATGCGTGGGGCGAAGTTGGAAAGGTCCACTCGCGTTGTTGGACATGCTGAATGCATCGTCTCTAAAATATGTTGTCGTCCCTGTTTTGCTTGCTCTAGCGCCACTTTGATGATCTCGAGGGAAACCCCTTCGATTTTGATGTCCATCTGCAGGGCTGTAATGCTATCGCGGTCTCCAGCGACCTTGAAATCCATATCCCCTAGAGCATCCTCTACGCCCAGAATATCAGACAGAATCGCCATGCGCTCGCCTTCGACGATGAGCCCCATAGCGATTCCTGCAATGGGCCGGGTAATGGGTACTCCCGCATCCATAAGCGCTAGACATCCCCCACAAACTGATGCCATGGAGCTCGACCCATTCGACTCGGTTATGTTGGACTCCAGGCGCACGATGTAGGGAAAGTCGGACTTTTTCGGGAGTACGGGCTCGAGTGCACGCTCGGCTAATTTGCCATGACCCACCTCGCGGCGCCCTGGGGCTCCGACTCTGCCAATTTCCCCAACGCAATAGGGGGGAAAAGAATACTGCAGATAAAATCGGCGGGCACCATCCCCTGCAAGCCCCTCAAAGCGCTGGCACATACTCTCTCCACCCAGGGTGCAGACGGCGAGAGTTTGGGTTTCGCCTCGCGTGAACAAGCAAGAGCCGTGCGCCCTGGGCAAGAGAGCGAGCTCAATCGCGATGGGGCGAATTGCATCGAGGCCTCTGCCATCGACGCGCATTTGCTCCGAGAGGATTCTCTCTCGCAGTGTTTCGTACAGCACTTGGGAAAAAGCGGCTTTTAGTTGCCCTACATCTTCGCTAATCCCTTTGGCGATCGCCGTCTGCACTGCGCGCGATTTGATTTCGTGGACCGCCCGCTCGTGTTCCTCTTTGGTCGAAGCGCGCACAGTGCTCCTCAGTTCAGCTTCAGCGAATGCGCGCATCTGATCGACGAGTCCGCTTGGAAGATGCGCGAGCTTTGCAAAATGCTTCTGCTTGCCCACTTCGCTTTGCCAGCGGGAAAGGGCGCGGCAAATTTCCTGAATCGCACTGTGGGCAAGAGCGATTGCCTCGAGAAGTTCCCCTTCAGTGAGAAATTGACAGGCTCCTTCTACCATGAGAATGCCCTGATCATTTCCCGCAACGACAAGATCGAGCTTCGAGCGCGTCATCTGCTCTGTAGTCGGGTTGATGAGAAACTTCTCTCCAATGCGACCCATCCGCACAGCAGCAATGGGCTTTATGAGTGGAATCTCTGAAATGCAAAGAGCGGCCGAAGCAGCGCAAATCGCCAAAACATCAGGATTATGTTGCCCATCGAAAGACCAAACATACGATAGAATCTGCACCTCGTTGTGGTAGCCCGATGCAAACATCGGGCGCAACGGGCGGTCTATTAGGCGTGAGACGAGAATTTCCCTTTCTGTGGGCCTTCCCTCGCGTTTGATAAACCCCCCAATAGTTTTTCCCGCTGAAGAAAAGCGCTCTTGATAATCGACTCGTAAAGGGAAATAGTCCGCTTGGGGATCAGCCTCTTTGGCGGCGCACGCACTGGCAAAAACGTGGGTATCGGCGCATTTTACAATTACCGCACCCGCCGCTTGTCTAGCAATTTGGCCCGTTTCAAAGCTTATGAGCTGGCCGCCAATTTCGACGGTCATGACCTGTTTAGACATGAAATTCTCCAAATAAATTTTATATTTTTGGCTGCGCTCAAACCAAAAAAGACGCGGTGGCAAGACTCTAAGGAGCCGGCGAAGTGCGCAAGCTTTCTCACTGAAATTTGCCGAATTGAAACGATATACTTGGACTGAGAGTTGACGACTGCCGTGAAGCAATAAAGACCGCGTTTGATCGCGGCCCGAAATTTCAGCGCTGCGTTATTTACGCAGCCCCAGCCTTGAAATGAGCGAACGATAGCGCTTGGTGTCCGTAGAATTGAGGTAATTGAGGAGTCGTCGTCTTTGCTCGACGAGCTTCAGAAGTGCGAGGCGCGAGGTTTTGTCTTGAGGTGCAATTTTTCTATGTTCCTTCAATTCCGTAATTCTCTCGGAGAGAATCGCGATTTGGACGTCTGCTGAACCAGTGTCTTTTTCGTGTAACTGAAATTTCTTAAGAATCTCATCTTTCGTCTTTTTGTCTAAAGACATCATCTAGTGCTCCCGAGGCCTTAGCGCTGCGCACTGCAGCGATCATCAGATCTTTTAGGCGCTCTATTTTATCCCGTAATACACAAAAAGACAAGGAACATTGTTTTATCTTCATGGTCCGAGCCTCTGATAAGTCACGCGCTCCAAGACCATGAAAATGCCCGTGTCGGTCGCCAATCGACTCGATCTTGCACATCGAGGCGTTGAAAGCGTTGCAGTGTAGCGCTTTTCGGGCCCAATTCGTAAATATTGAATCCAGAGCCCCCTAGCTGCGTACAGCTCCCCGCATCGACGCTCACAAATCCCCGCTCAGGGCGTTCGTCCACGATGTGAAATTGATGCGTATGCCCATGAATGTAAAGGCGATTTTCCAATCGGTCGGCCAATGCGCCTCGAAGCGCTTGCCTGCCGATCAACTCTCGAAAGCCGCGCGCACTTCTATGTAAGGGAAAATGGCCGCACACCAGAGTATTTCTTCCGGAGGGTAATTTCGAGCGCTGCGCTGCGGCGAATTCGGCGGTTGCATCGCTGTCAAAATGCCCATTGGAAGAGATCCATGAAGTGGGCGCCGTTTGATCCAGCAACCAAATATCCCAAAGATTGTCGCGTTGAGAGCAAAGGGATTTACGCTCAAAGCGCGCATGGAAGAGCTGTTGAGAAGATCCCGATTGAGGCATTAAGGGATATAAATTGCCGAAATATCCTTCATGGCACTTGCGACGGCTGTAGTGATCGTGATTGCCTGGAACGTGGTAACAGGGGAGATTTTCCTTTTTTAACCCCTCGAGAAATGCCAAAGCGATGCCAAATTCTCCCTCACTACCAGCAGTTGTAAAATCCCCCGTCACTACAACGAGATCGACCCCCTGAGCGCGCAAAAAAGTGGGGAGAAGTTGCAAGGTGGCGAGATCAAAGCGGCGATGTAAGCCCAAAAGGTAGTTGACTTGGGCAATCCAACCTTTGCTGAGCCAGTCTTTCCACTGTTTCGACAATGCCCCGATATGAAAATCGGATAAATGGGCGATTTTGCACACCCCTCTTTCCCGCGTCAAATCGAAACTACTGCGCGATCAGATCTGGCGCATCCGAAATGAGCGCTTCAGAAAGAAGAACGACGCCCGCGAGCGAAGCGGCATGAATGAGACAAGTTTTCACCACTTTTGTCGGATCTTGAATACCCGCAGCCGCCAAATTTTCAACTTTTTCCGTCAAAGCATTAAATCCCACGCGCTCCAAACCCTCTAAGCGAATTTGCGCCAAAATGCTCGCCGGATTGAGCCCTGCATTGCGCACGATTTGCTTCAATGGAGCTTCGCAAGCACGCGCGACAATTTTGACTCCGTGCGCTTCATCGCCCGAAAGCACTAGATCACCAAGAGCCGTTGCAGCGCGCAAAATTCCAATTCCACCACCTGATACGACGCCTGCTTCCATCGCGGCCTTCGTGGAGCTCAAACTGTCTTCAAACATTTGTTTGCGCTGCTTCATCTCCGATTCCGACACAGAGCCCACTCTGATGACCGCGACGCCACCACTGAGCTTTGCCCGCCGTTCCTCGAGCTTTTCCCTATCATAGGCATTGCTGGCGCGGCTGATTTCCGCCTCGATTTGTTTGACGCGCGCGCGAATGTCCCCTTCAGATCCACCACCACCGACAATCGTCGTCAATTCGTTCGAGATCGTCACACTCTGCGCAGTGCCCAAGTGCTCGAGTTGCGCTTCTTTGAGGGGCAATCCCGCCTCATCACTGACAAATTCGGCGCCTACGAGCGTGGCGATATCCTGCAAGATCGCCCGCCTGCGATCGCCAAAGCTCGGAGCCTTAACGGCCGCGACTTTCAGCATTCCCCTCAAGCGATTGAGAACGAGCGTAGAGAGGGCGTCTCCATCGAGATCTTCGGCAATGATGAGGAGTTCCTTGCCGGTGGCAGCTACCGATTGCAATAAAGGTAGAAGGTCTTGAATTGAAGAGATCTTGCGATCGGTCACCAAAATTTGGGGTTGCTGCATTTGCACCATCATCGTCTCGGAATTCGTCGCGAAATAGGCGCTGATGTATCCCCGATCGAACTGCATTCCCTCGACGATATCGATGAGCGTTTCCGTCGACTTGCCCTCTTCGATGGTGATGACACCGCTTTTACCCACCCTTGAGACAGCTTGCGCAATAAGCCTGCCAATTTCTTGGGATCCAGATGCGGAGACCGTTGCTACGTCTTGAATTTCGGTATTACTCGAAACGGGGGTACTGTGGGCGTCTAGTGTGCGCACCACAACATCGACAGCTTTATCGATGCCTCGTTTGAGATCGATTGGGCTTGCGCCTGATGAGACTAACTTGATCCCCTCTGCTGTGATCGCGTGCAGCAAAAGCATCGCCGTTGTCGTCCCATCACCACATTTTTCCTTGAGTTTTTCTGCCACCTCTTTAGCCATCGAAACACCCATGTTCTCGAATGGATCACTGAGCGAAATTTCTTTGACGATGCTGTTCCCATCATTGGTGATTGCAGGTGCGCCCCAGCTTTTGTCGAGTCCCACGTTGCGCCCCTGCGGTCCGAGAGTGATCGAAATCGCGTCAGTGAGTTTTTCGATGCCGGCGAGGAGTTTAGCTCTGGCATCCTCTTCGAATAAAAATTCTCTGGCATTGGCCGACATGATATGCACCTCATGCATCGATTTACGGAAGTTTAGATCGGGCGCAAAGAGCGCGAAATTGGATTTATTCTAAAGGGGAAACCCAATTGGAGCAACTCAAATTTGCGATTTTGGCAATCTCACTTCTTAAGTGCTAGTCTAGAGCATCTCCCGCATTGAGGAGTTGATAGAGCTCCTGCCGTTTGAGGGAAAAGCGCTCGGATAGGACGCAGATAATCTGCTTGGTGCTCAGCCCTTGGCGGCGCCCCACTTCCCACTCGGCTCGCACCTCATCAATAGAGGGAGGGGCTTTGCGCACTTTGCCTCCAGTAGGCGCAGAGAGCACGAGAATCCACTCTCCTTTAATCGCTTGAGAGGTTGCGGCGAGGGCCGCGAGCACCTGCTGAGCAGATCCTCGAAACTGCGCCTCGAATTTCTTGGTCAGTTCTTTGACAAGAGCGAGCGAGCGAGGCGCATCGCCAAGTTGCGTCTCAAGTTCACTCAAAGCTTGCAGCGTTTGGGTCAATTTATGAGGCGAAAGGAAGCAAATGCTCGTACCCTGATAGGCGAGCATTTGCCGTAGCTGTCCCCTCGCTTTGCGGTCCAAAAAGCCCACCATTTGAAAAGGGGGATCGCAAAACCCTGAGGCCACCAAAGCGGTGATGGCCGAGCAGGCGCCCGGCAACACCCAAACTTCGATGGCTTCTACATGGCACGCTTCGATGAGACGCTGCCCAGGATCGCAGATGCCCGGAGTGCCAGCCGAAGAAATGAGGGCGAGTTGCTCCCCCTCATGCAAGCGTTCCAAAATGGATTTTAGTCGCGATCGCTCGTTGAATTTGTGATAACTCAACGTCGGTTTCACGACATCATGAGCCATCAGGAGAATGCGTGAAACACGCGTGTCCTCACAGAGGATGAGATGGGATTCCCGCAACACTGACAACGCGCGTAACGTGATGTCGGCGAGGTTGCCAATTGGGGTGGGAACTACGAATAGGGGCATGAAATATAGGCGGCACTCAGATTCGAACTGAGGAATCGAGGCTTTGCAGGCCTCTGCCTTACCACTTGGCTATGCCGCCCCTTAGGAAATCGAGTCTAGCCGGTTTTGCAAAAAAGCGGCAAGGTGAGGCTCAGGTTGTTGTATGCCCAATGTATTGTAGAGCAGCCTCAGTGGGAAACAGCCCAAACTACAAAGCGCCGCGTACGTCAAATGGACGCTCTGAAACTTCGTATTTATACGTTTTGCCGGAATTTTTTCATGGGATCGAGATAGACAGTCAAAGTGTTTTACTTTCGTATGCCGAAAGTTTTCAACTAGTACAAATTGAAAACTCAAATCAATAACAAACTCTTTGCCCAGATGAAAAAATCATAGCTAGCTAAAGACATTGTAATAGTCACAATTTTTACTCTTAACCAGAGCGTTATAGACTTCGCGCGAAGGCAATAACCTATTGGGGTGCACTCTGATCAAATGCTGAAAATAGACAGTGTTCTTTAAAAACGGCCCACTAGCTTCTTCATCCTCTCCAACGGCTTGTCTCTGCAGTTGCTTTATCGATCCGATTTTGAGAGACTACTCCCAATCGACGGGTTCTTCGGGCGATTTGCCAAAATTTCGATGACTCCCCCACGCCATAATCATGCCACACCATCAAGACCAGCAGCTCAGCAATTTAACCTTTCAGCACTTAGCTCTATGGCTCCAAGAGCATCAATGTGAGCCTTGGCGGGCCACGCAGGTGTGGAGTGGCGTCTACAAGCGAGGAGTTGAGAGCCTCGAAGATATTCACAACACGGGCCCCACTACTCGAGAGGCGCTGAAGCAGCTCATCTTTCCCACTCTGCAACTTCAGCATGTGCAACCCTCGCAAGACGAGGAAACACTCAAGTACCTATGGCGTCTTCATGATGGAGCGCTTGTAGAATCGGTCTTGATCAAGGCCCCGAACCGCAATACGATCTGCGTCTCTTCTCAGGTGGGATGTCCCGCGCGCTGCGCTTTTTGCGCTTCGGGAAAAGAGGGGCTTTTGCGGGATCTATCGAGCGGTGAAATCGTCGAGCAAGTGCTACACGTACAAAATTTTTTACGCGCAAAACAGTCTCAGATCACGCACATCGTCTTTATGGGCATGGGAGAACCCCTTTGCAATTGTGATGCAGTGCTCGAGGCAATTGCCATTTTGACCGACCCGCGAGGTCTGGCCTTTTCACCGCGCAAGATCTGCATTTCCACAGTAGGTGTCCTACCCGGCATTCAGCAATTGATCGATGCCGACGTGCGCGTCAATCTCGTTCTCTCCCTACATGCGCCCAATCAGCGCC
>CAXTAX010000013.1:0-808 GCA_964241995.1 uncultured bacterium
CAATCAACTATACCTCGAAACCGCTCTGCCCCAGCTGCCCTTTCCAAAATCCGGGGAGAGGGAGGGCGCTTCGCGAAAATTCACCATAGATTTCAGTAACCGATCATGATTGTAGACCCATCGCACGCGCGCAAAAGCCTTTGGCAAAACGCCTTCAAATACTTTCTAGTCGGAGTGATGACGCTTGCGTCTCCCCTTATGGCCGATGCTCCCCTCGAGGTACCCCTGGGCGTAAGTGGTGGGTTGAAGGGGGTGCATCTAGAATGGGAGACGCGAAAATTTGCCCACTCAACAAAGTATGCTCAAGAGCTCGGGCGCATCGTGCGCTTTGACTTCGACCGCAATGGCTACACCTCAGTGGTCACGGAATCTGCGATGCGCTCAAAGCTCCTGCGCGTGAGTGGACTCGAAGGGGCACCGCGCGCCGCCATGGAAATGACCGGTTGTGGATTTCAGTATTTGGTCTATGGGCAGTTAAATGCAGGGACTTGCGATATCTGCTTTGCGGACTTAAAAGCGCGCCGCCAAAGCTTTTTGCGGCGCATTCCCATCACCGGTGACTTAAGCGTCGATCGCGTGCAACTCCATCTGGCCACTCGCGAGATCCATCGACAATGGTTTGGCCAGGAGGGAGTCGCCTGTGGAAAGATCCTTTACACCCTCAAGACGAGCGCGCTGCGAGCAGAAGTCTGGGAGTGCGACTATGACGGGGGCGGCGCGCGCGCGCTCACCGCAGAGGGGTGTCTCACCCTCACGCCTTCCGCTTTTTGCGAGCAAAACGCCCCTTTTACTGAAGGGGCACTCTACG
>CAXTAX010000013.1:818-9524 GCA_964241995.1 uncultured bacterium
GGGCAACCCCGCATCTACCAACTAAGTAGTAATCAGCAGCGCGGCGCGAAAATCTGCGCGCTTTTCGGCAATCAATTCATGCCAACTTACTCATCCAAGCGCGATCAGATGGCCTTCATCTGCGATCATTTGGGGCATCCCGAACTCTACTTGCAATCCTTGCGCTCTACTCAACATGCGCCTCAGCGCGTCTTTCGTGGATCTAAAGGGGTGCAAGCCTCCCCAACCTTTAGCCCAGATGGACGCCGCTTGGCCCTCGTCTCCAACAAAGACGGTGCGCCGCGCATCTACATCGTCGATTTGACGCAGCGCCTCCCCCTCAAAGAGCACCAAGTGCGCTTGATCTCGCGCCAAAATCGCGAAAATACCGCGCCCACTTGGTCCCCTGATGGCACGAAACTCGCCTACAGCGCCAAACAAGCTGGAGTGCGCCAAATTTGGATCTACGATTTCGCTGAAAAGCGCGAGTACCCCCTCACGGTTGGAACGGCGCACAAAGAAAACCCCAGCTGGGCGCCCGATAGCTCCCATCTGGTCTACAACTCTGCAGATGGAGCAAAAGCCGAGCTCTATTTGGTCGACTTGCAGCGTCGCGCACCGATTCAAATCACCACCGGATCGGGTGAAAAGCGCTTTCCCAGCTGGCGCCCTCAAACCCGAAGATAAGCGCGACACGTGGAAAAATTCTCCAGTTGTACTAGACTGCCCCATCAAGTCGAATTGCTCGGGCGAGGTCAAAATGTATAGGTGGGTGGCAATTCTAACTCTCTTCGGAGGGGTGTTTGCGGGGTGTCAACGCGCCCCTCGGCAGGTTGTGGAGGATGGGAAAACCGCGGGGCACCATGTGGGTCGAGCCTTCGAGAGCCTAGGGGGGAAAGGGGGCCGTTCGCGCAAAGGACCGAGCCAGGAGGCATTCGGCGAGGCCGATGGGGCGTTTGACCCAAGCGGCGTGCGCAATGTAGGGGATGCAGAGCCGGGATTCGAGACCGGCGATGAAGGCGATATTCCAGAGCGCTACCGGCAATCGGGACCCTCTCCGGGCGAGGAAAATAGCCCGCTTCCAGGTATCGAGGCTTTTGGCGCTCCTAATGGCGAATTGGCGGGGATACTCGTTCCGATTTACTTCGAGACCGACCAAGATCGCCCTCGTGATCAACGCGATCGAGATCACTTAGTGAAGATCGCCGAATATCTACGGCGCCATCCCAAAACCTATCTCTACATTGAGGGGCACTGCGATGAGCGGGGAACGGCCGCCTACAATCTTTCTTTAGGAAGTCGGCGCAGCAACAGCATCCGCAAGCGCCTGATCGATTTGGGCATTGGACCCGAGCAGCTCTTTACAATCTCCTATGGCAAGGAGCGCCCGCGCGTCACCGGCTATCAAGAGGTCACCTGGCGCCAAAATCGCCGCGTGGAATTCAGAGTTCTCGAATGGAACAAAACCGCATAATTTAGAAGATACGACCATGCACTTAACGCTCGTCAAATTCCCGTTTCGAATCCTCGCAGTGATGTGTGGACTCGCCCCGCTCGTCAGCGGCTGTGGACAAACATACGCGCCACCAGCTGAGCTGGCCTCACGAGCCCTTGCAAGCGATGTGCAGGCGCTCTCATCAGATGTCCAATCCCTCAAAAACGAGCAGGGGCTGCTCTTCGAGCAACTGGAGGAGCTCAGGCTCATGCGTGAAGAGGGGCCCATGAGCCAATCTGGAGACGCCCCCCCTTCAGTGGATGCAATGCACCGCTTTGACGAGCGCGTGCACGCCCTAGGGCAACGCTTAGAGGCGACCAAGCAGCAGCAAGGGACGAGTATCGAGCACCTCCGCGCAGATCTCGGCAAATTGAAAATCGGCGTGGAAACCCTCGCCAAAGCGCTTTCAAATTCCTCTGATGCGGCTTTGAGTTCGGGCCACGTGCTTGCGGGAGATGCCTATATCGTACGTCCCGGAGACACCCTGGAAAAGATCTCCAAGCGACTGCGCGTGAGCGTCGATGCCCTGCGCCAATGCAACCACCTCAAAGGCGACCTCATCGTTTCAGGGCAAAAGCTCCGAGTTCCCAAAATTGATCCCGAAGCGTAAAGCATCTTTGACACTCGCGAGCGCATGAGTGACGCGACCCTTTTCCATGGCACCCATCGGCATTTTCGACTCCGGCCTCGGAGGCCTGAGCATTGCCCATCAATGCAGGCGCTTATTTCCGACGCGCTCATTTCTTTATTTCGGAGATACCGCCCGCGCACCTTACGGCAATAAAAGCGCCTCCGACATCTACGCGATGATGCGTCAAAACCTCCAAGATCTGAAAAATCTTGGGGTGAACGCTGTCCTCATCGCCTGCAGTACCGCTTGCGCCGTCGGCTTGCCAGAGCTTTCCAACGAATTCCCCCTCCTCCTGCTCGACATCATTCAGCCAGGCGCGCGCGCTGCGCTCGCGCAGTCAAAGCGGCGTAAAATTGGGGTGCTCGCCACGCGCGCAACAGTGGATTCGGGCGCATATCTCCGCGCCTTTGCCAGGCTTGACAGCGAAGCGCAAATTCACCAAGTCGCCTGTCCCTACCTAGCCACCCAGATCGAGGAGGGACTCCTCGATCACCCCACGACAAACCGATTACTGCGCGACTACCTCAGCCACCCCGAGCTCGATGACGTCGACACCATTCTCCTCGGCTGCACCCACTTCGCATTTGTCAAAGAGCAAATCTCCCAGATACGTCCAAAGGTACAGGTCGTCGACCCGGCAAAATCTTGCGCGCAGGAACTAGAAAAGCACCTCGCTGTAGAATGCGGGGGTAGTCTACACCACAACGCTCAATGGACTTGGCATTTTTCCGGCGAAAGCCAGGCTCTGTCCAATAGAGCACAAAGCTATCTCGATCTTCTGGGATAATCTGCGCACTCTCAACAGCTAGTTTGCAAAATCCTCAATGCGCATGAAACAGCCGGTACAGAAATAGGGCGGTTTCCGGGGTTTGCGAAGTGGATCGAGGAACCCTTACACGCGCCCAGAGTCATAACCAATGAGCACTTCTATGAATATTTCAGACCCACGTCCCCCTTGCCACTGCGTCATGACCTCCTACGAAATCTCAAAACGCTACATTCGCGAGCAATTGACTCACCCCAGCCTCGAGACGTACGACTCCATGCTAAGCCGGTCAAAGTTCCGCTCCTTACGCCTCGATGAGTTGCGTCATCTTGAGCGGTTAGTCAAAGTCATCGCTGTGGAAATTTTGACGAATTCCATGCACCAATCTGATGCCGCGAGCCAGCTGCAAGCTTTACAACTTGGCGCGGGCGGCGCAATCGGATTGGCAATCAGCGCCCTACAAAATCACCACACACATGGAACGCTCACCCTGTTCTCCTGCTCTTTAATGAGCGGCGCGATCATACCCTGTTTGAGTTTAGTTTCGACTTGCAACGCCCTTTACAGATGGTTTAAGCCGCAGCACAAGATTTCTCTTTCGACAGAAAAGGGGCAGGACTTGGTAAGGGTAAGCGTACAACTCAAACGGGAACTTCGCGCAATGATCGAAAGAAAATACATTGTATACCCCTCGGTAACCTTTCCTCATCGATCTGCAAGATCAAAGAACTTGTGCTTTTATCGACCCGTACCTTGGTCGAGTTCTTCAGAGGAATCGCTTGATCTTACACAACACCGCGAATCGAACTAAATCTTAGCTTATTGGGTAATTCACCAAAAAGATGCTCAAGGAACAATGTAAGTGCCGAGATGTAAGCTCTGTGGCATGCTGCAGCTAAAATTGCGCCTCACGCTCAGTCGATTGAGTGTGGATTCTTCTTCACCCTCAAAAATGCGCCCTGCAGGCGCATATTGTACTGCGCAAAACCCGCTAACAGATCTCGCAACGTTTTTGAGAACTCATTTCAGGGTTTTCATACGAATGTTAGCGTTATAATCTGCGGTCCATCTAGTGGCGAGTCAAACGTCATGAAGGGTAACCTAAAGATCTATGGCATCGACGATGTGGTGCCTTCATAGATCTTCAGGTTGCGCTCAAAACCTTGCAAAAATTATTCGGTGGGAATAAATTTGTGGCATGCATCGCAAGCTGATCGTGAGAAATGGAAAACTGCTCCCTCTTTAGGATCTATCTAGAGTCACGCAACGATTAACCTCTGCGGGGCATATTTTATAATCTTCTCTTTGAAAAAGGTTCGCCATGTCCAACGTCGTCAGCCACTACCACCATCATACAAATGATCATCGTCACTTCACACTCACCCACTACCAGGAAGCCAAACTCCATATTTCTGAAAATCTCAAAACTGCCGACATCGAAAATTACGACGCTGCAGAGAGTCAATCCCTTTTTCGCCGTTTGCAAATCAGCGAGCTCACCCAGCTCGATGGGTCGTTACACGAATGCGCCAAACGCGCTTTGGCCGATTACGAAAAAGCACTCGTGAAAGTGAAAATGGACTTTGAAGGTGCTTCGATTGGCCTTGGAGCCATCGGTACAATTAGCACAGGTGTCGTCGCTCATGTCGAAGGATATAAATTATGGCCGCCAAACTCCTTCATGGCCATCTTCAACTATTTGAGCTGGGCATTTTTGGGTTTGGGAATTTACAGTGCTTCGGGGCCAGATCCTCAAATTCCCCTTAAATTGGATGAGCGGCGGCTTCCAATAAATCGACTGAAAGAATTACTGCGAGAGGATATTCAAACGGTTCTGCTAGAGAAGCGCGAAACATCGGATGATATGCGTTATGTGGGGTGACAAAAATGTGAAAAAATCTGGTACGTTCCCTTCATTCCAGGTATCTTCAAAGAGAAGTGATGCCACTCGGTGCTACTCAATGACCAAGCAAAATAAGCTTTTTTTAATGGGGTAGGTCATGGTTAACACAGGGTTTTTGGGCGTATCTGGTGCAATAGTACTTCCGGATTATTCGCAGAGCGAAACAAACTGTCTCGCATCAAAATGGAAAGAGATTTCCCTACCCCGTAAAAAAGGGCCAATACAGTGGCTCGATCGCCAAATCATCGCCATTGAGCGATGCTCTAGTGTGCTACCTTTGAAATTACAGCAGGTTTTGCGCAAAGTCCTTCTCCCCTCTGTCTTAACTTCGAGTAATACAAAATTAGCGACCTTCGAAAGGGAAATGCTTAAACAAGAGCACAGCATCCGATCAAGAACCTTGAAAAGTCGTTGGAATTACCATACAACAGGTCAACGGGCTCAACGCCAGCGCTACTTAGATTGGCTACTTCAATCTTCCACTACGCGCATCGCTGATGCCCAGAAGAGAGTGCTCGACGTGCGTCGCGAACCGATGTCTTTTCCCACCTATGCATTACAGTGGATCTTCGAACCTCAAACGGCAAAAGCCTTAACAGCCATTCGCGCACTCTTTGAGTGCAATAGCCCCCCAGAAACCATTCCAGAGAATTTAATCAGTCAATTACAGCGATTATCCGCTCTACAGTTGGCAGACGTTGGTCTTTTTTTGGGGACGTACTACACCTTTGCAGCCGCTCGCGAGTGGGAGCTGGCTTATCAAATTGCAGGGCCCTATTTGAGGGTGGGGACTTTGTTATGGCGAGCAGGCCTTGCCGGTACGGGAATGACACTATGGCTCGGATTTAACGCCCTTCAAGTCACTTCAGTTTTTTCCGTACCTGCACTCCTAGCGAGCTTTGCCCTGCTTGTAATGAGCAATCGCCTCAAAACTCGCGCGCATATGCACATCGTTGAGGGTTCCAAAAAATCTTGCGAAATCGGGAGCTTTTATGCCAAACTCGGTACTAAAGTCTTTCAATTACAAGCTGATGATGCGATTAGCATGACGATACAGATCAAAAAAATGCTGCGCGTCTACTGCGCAAATTTACCGAAGAATCTGTGCAATGAAACGGCCGAACAGACCTAGTGCAGGTAGTGGAAGAAGATAGGCTATTTGATGCAACTTGGCAGCCACAAAACTTGATGCTTCAAATAAGATCATGCATAAATTTCATCGAAAAATTGGAAACGGTGTAAGCTCAGGGGTGTGCATCTGCATTTGTAGTAAGAAATACCGCTAAGCAGAATATGGACCTTATGCAGCATCAGTGCGCATACGCATTAGATAGAATAATGCTCGAGGGCTCTAAATCGGTTATGAAACGAGATTGCGATGTCAATGAGCATGCAAAGCAAGAGAAACGAAACAGCAAAATTCTGCAGCGAAGAGCACCTACATATCCACGACATTGAGTAATGAAACCAACCCACCAAAGATGCTCTCGCTAGAAAGCAGGAAACAATTTTAGCCGGCCCTTGCCCAAGGTTTTTCCACAGCATGAAGACCGAGTCAATTTTTAATCTCAAGGAGGTAACCCCCATGAGTCCTTTACTTAAAACGCAAATGCGGCCAGATGCCTTCGCGCACGTTCAAGTCGTTCCCCAAACGAAGCCTGTGCAAATCGCACCGATTAAATCCACACATGGCACGCATCATCACATTGCCGAAAGGTTCCACCACATGTCGCACATGGCGCGGATCAATGAGATGAAAGAGCAGCGCAAGTTGCTAGCCGACATCACCCGTAGGTCGAATCACATTGGCTACGTGAATTTTGGTGGCGCGCTAGCCTGCGCCGTCTTAGGCACTGCACCCGCTCTAGGTTCGCTATTTGAAAATGTGTACCCCAAGCTTCCCAGCTCCACTACATCTTTTATTAATCAAATGCTAGCGACCCAGCCGATTCAGTGGATTGCGCAGTTCGCTCCTTCTGCTGAAGCGCGCAAAGAGTGTGAATTCACTAAATTTGGAGGCAAGAGCACCGACTATCTCGTCAATAGCTGGAATAGCGCTTCACAATCTGAAAATAAAGCGAGCGAGATTCGTCTTCAGTCAGTTCGAGAGCGCAGTGCAAAAGCGTTGGACGATTGGCGATCAACAGTACAAAAGCTTGAACAAGCGCTCCAAGATCAGCATTCTGCAGCGATAAAAGCTTTTCCATAGCGCGAATTTACCAAAAAAACATACGCAAAAAGTGATTCCAGAGGATATAATTGTATATTCAATCGGTCACGAATTGATACATATTGCAAATGACCATGGATCTAAACGTGTTAGCCGAGTTAGGACGGCAATAGTAGTAGCTTTGGCCTGCTTGGTCATTGTCGCCCAATGTTTTATTATTCAATGGTGGTCAATCGCTCTCACAATCGTCATTGCTGCGATTTTTCTCTGCGCGAGCTGTATGTTGTTGCTACAACATCTTAAACGAAAAGAAGAATTAGAATACGACAAAGAGGGGATGATCCCCGCTACCAACGCAAAATTTAATCCCTTAGGTGCTTTAGTGATGAGAAATGTTTTTGCTTTTATTAATAAATGCAAAAAAATACCAGAAGAAAACTCATTTCAAAATCTTTTTCAAACCCACCCAACTGGAAAGAAGCGCTATGCAGTACTTTTACAAAAAATTGAGAAAAGATCCCCTTCCCTACTCTCTCATGTATGATATTTCATTATACTTCGATCTATTATAATATTAAAATTTCAATAGATTGTATTTTTTAATAAATTACTTCAACAGAGGTGATTTAATCTCAAGGATGATTTTATAAGGTGTTTAAGTTTTCCCATTTCTTAACACGTTATGGTAATTTTGCAAAAACTACGTTCAAGTTATTCAAGCAGTAGATATTTTCATATTTGATTGTAATAAGCTTATCTTTAGCAAAAAATTTTATTTCAATTGAAAGTCATTGGTAGATAGGAACTTATTTTTCTTATAAGTTTTTGTAGAAATTGCTTTTTTCTTGTCCCCTTCAATACGTAGTCTCAATGCAAAATGATCACTTTTGGGTCTTGCAGTTCCTTTTATGTGTTTTTATCCAATCAGTAATTCACAAAGTTCCCTGAAATAACCACGCTGCAAAACTACATTGTCAAAACTACCCTCGTAAACTTGCGCGTATTGCACAGGAACGGAACGAGTCGTTAAATCGCTTGATGTCTACTCGAACCGGTTGATTACGATGTCCATCAAAATTGGGAACAAGCCTCATTTTGCTCGTTGCGCGATAAGGACAAAGAAAGCTATTTCACATGGATCATCGCGCACTGCAGAAGGGTCTATGTCGACAATTTCCCCCTCCCCACTTCCAGCTCACAATATCGCTACTCGACCATTTGCCCTTGATCCCCCCAACGCAAGTCAAGCTCTTTATTTAGAAAACTATCGATCTACTCTTTGCCACTATCGGGACCAAGCCACCTCATTGGAAAACAGCGTAGCCCAGCAGTTTCACCAAATTGTGGACGTTGAGCAGATGAGGTATCGTGAATGGCGTGAGACCGCGCAAGCACGTTCCCTTTGGAACGGAAACTACAACGCAGAGATCGATGCCTTCTGCGCAGAACGCATGGTTGGCCAAATCGAAAAGGCGCGTTTTGATCTCAAAGAAAGAAATCAACACCTCCAGCGCTGCTCCAATGCGCTCAAGCGTATCAGCAAAAAATTTGTCCATTTGCGGGAATCGGAAAGGGCGTTGCTTCGCCGCCAAAGGCTGTGCGCGCTACAAAGCAGAACGCAAAGCGCTCCTTGGGCGAATATCCCCCAAGAGCTTCTGGGCAAGATCTGCGCGCACCTCAATGGGAGAGATCAAGGGCGAATGCGCCAGGCATGTGCTCAGTGGTGCGTCGCGGTGAGCCGAGCCATCACGACCCTTTCCCC